>DATLFZ010000139.1:0-7469 GCA_035540795.1 Beijerinckiaceae bacterium
GCCCAGAGGCGGGCCCCGTTGCCGCACAGCTTGCCGAGCTTCACCGCCATCGCAGGCGTGACCGGCTGCTTCTCGTCGAGGATGCGGTAGAGGCTCTCCCGCGAAATCCCGAGGAGCCGCGCGACCTGCGTCTTGGGCAGCCGGAGCGCGGGAAGGATCACCTCGCGCAGCAGCGCTCCCGGGTGGGTCGGACGCCGGTCGGGATGCCTAGCCATGGTGATCCTCCAGTTCTAAAGCGGCTTCAGCCCCGCCTCGATGGCGGCGCGGCGCGGTTCGAGGAAGGGCGGCAGGGCGAGGCGCTCGCCCATGGTCGCCTCGGGCTCGTCGGCGGAGAAGCCGGGACCGTCGGTGGCGATCTCGAACAGGATGCCGTTCGGCTCGCGAAAGTAGAGGCTGCGGAAGTAGAAGCGGTCGACGGGCCCGCTCGACGGCACCCGCAGCGCCCGCAGGCGCTCCGCCCAGGCCTCGTACTGCCCGTCCGGCGTGCGAAAGGCGACGTGGTGGACGCCGCCGGCCCCCGGCCCCGCCGGCGCGGCGCCGGGCTCGACCAGTACGTGCAGCTCGGCGCCCGGCCCGCCCGGGCCCATGGCGTAGACCTGCACCTCGCCCTCGTCCCGCGCGTAGGACCGGGCGCGGCGCATGCCCATCACCTCCGTGACGACCCGGTCGGTCGCCTCGAGCGCCGGCACGCTCATGACGATCGGGCCGAGGCCGCGGATCTGGTGCTCGGCCGGCACCGGGCTCCTGGCCCACGGGTGCTCCGGGGGGGCCTCGCCGTCCTCGATCAGGGCGAGCCGCTGTCCCTCCGGATCCTCGAAGGGGAGCACGCGGCGGCCGTCCTCCTCGACGATCCCGCCCTGCGCCACGCCCGCGCTGGCGAGGCGCTCCCGCCACCAGGAGAGACACTCGCCACGCACGCGAAGCCCCGTACGCACGATGCTGTGCGTGCCGCGCCGCTCCCGCGCCGCCGGCCAATCGAAGAAGGTGAGGTCCGTCCCGGGCGAGCCTTTCCCGTCGGCGTAGAAGAGGTGGTAGGCGCTGGTGTCGTCCTGGTTCACCGTCTTCTTGACGAGGCGCATGCCGAGCACCTGCGTGTAGAAGGCGTGGTTCTCCCGGGCGCGGGCGGTGATCGCGGTCAGGTGGTGGATGCCGGTGAGCTGCATCGGGACCTCAAGCATTCTTCGATCCGGCTGAGGTGGCGCGGCCCGGGCGCGGCGGCAAGCGCCGGCGGCGGCCGGCGAGGATCGTGGCCAGCGTCACCGGGCGGAAATCCCACAGATCGACGCCGACGTCGTACTGGCGCGGCTGCGGCGACAGCCTTCCGTGGCTGTGGCCGTGCAGGTCCAGTACGCCCTGCCCCATCCGGTTCCAGGTGCGGAACGGGTAGTGGCACAGGACCAGCCGGCGGCCGTCGACCTCGAACTCGGCATAATGGGCGATGCTCGCCCAGCCCGGCGCCTCGCGGGTGACCGGCGGGTCGTTGTTGCCGAGGATCAGGTGCTTGCGGCCGTTGAGAATCGCCAGGATCTCGGCGATGCGCTCCGCCTTCGGCCCGAGGGCGAAGTCGCCGAGGTGCCAGACCTCGTCGTCCGGCCCGACGGTCTCGTTCCAGCGGGCGATCAGCGCCGCGTCGTGCTCGGGCAGCGAGGCGAAGGGGCGCCGGTCGATGCGCAGGACCCGCGGGTCGCCGAAATGGGTGTCGCTCGTGAAGTAGGTCGCCAAATCAGATGGCTTCGACCTCGCGCACGTCCGGCAGGAAATGCCGCAGAAGGTTCTGGATGCCGTGCTTGAGCGTCGCCGTCGAGGACGGGCAGCCCGAGCAGGCGCCCTTCATGGCGAGGTAGACGACGCCGTTCTTGTAGCCGCGGAAGGTGATGTCGCCGCCGTCGCCCGCCACCGCCGGGCGGATGCGGGTCTCGAGCAACTCCTTGATGGTGGCCACCGTCGGCTCGTCGGCCGGATCGTAGAACTCGTTCGCCTCCTCCTGCGGCGCGTCGCGTAGGATCGGCGCCCCCGACATGAAGTGCTCCATGATGGCGCCGAGCACCGCGGGCTTGAGGTGCTGCCACTCGCCCGAGGCCTTCGTGACGCTCACGAAGTCCTGCCCGAAGAACACGCCGGTGACGCCGGGGACCGCGAACAGGCGCTCCGCCAGCGGCGAGCGCGCCGCCTCGCCGGCGTCGCGGGCATCGAAGGTGCCGTCCTGCATGACCACGCGGCCGGGCAGGAACTTCAGCGTCGCCGGATTCGGGGTGGCTTCGGTCTGGATGAACATCGGTCTCGTCCTCTCGGGCGGCGGCGCCCGATCACCCGGAATGTGGTCGCGGACGCGTCGATTCTCAACCCGGGCTCAGCCCGCGAGCGCGTCGATCTCCTCGTCGGTGAGGCCGCCGGGGACGATCACCACGGGGATCGGGAAGGTGCTCGAGGCCTTGCCGGCGACGTTCGAGACGAGGGGGCCCGGGCCCTCCTTGCCGGTGCCGGCGGCGAGGACGAGGAAGGAGATGTCCTCGTCCTCGTCGATGAGCTTGACGATCTCGTCCGCCTTCTCGCCGACCCGGATCACCCGCTCGGGCTCGATCCCGGCGGTGGTGCGGGCGTGGTCGGCGGCGGCGTTGAGCCGCTCCTCGTTCTCCTCGGTCGCCTCGGCGAGCATGGCCTCGCCGACGCCGAGCCATTCGAAATTGTCGGGCGGCGCCGTCACCGACAGCATGACCAGGCTCGCCCCGGTGCGGGCGGCCCGGCGCGCGGCGAAGTGCACCGCGCGCTGGCATTCGGGGGTCTCGTCGATGACGACGAGGAATTTCGGGCGATGGCCCGTCTCGTAGGATCGTCGTTTCAGGCTCACGATGTCGCCTCCCGCCGCCGCTGCGATGCTGCCGCCCCCGGGGGCGGCAAGCAAGCCGGATGCCCGGTCAGCGGCGCACGAAGCCGACGATGTCCTTGACCGCGCGCATGGTCTCGGCCGCCATCGCGCTCGCCCGCTCGGCCCCGTCCGCGAGGACGGAATCGATGTAGGCGGCGTCGTCCTTGAGCCGCTTCATCTCGGCGCCGATCGGACCGAGGCGCTCGACGGCGAGTTCCACCAGCGCCCCCTTGAAGGCGGAGAACTGGGCGCTGCCGTAGTCGCGGAGCACCTGAGCCTTCGTCGTCCCGGTGAGCGCGGCGAAGATGCCGACGAGGTTGTCGGCCTCGGGGCGGTTGGCGAGCCCCTCCTCGTCGCCGGGGAGCGGCTCCGGGTCGGTCTTGGCCTTGCGGATCTTCTGGGCGATGGAATCGGAATCGTCGGTCACGTTAATGCGGGAATAGTCGGACGGGTCCGACTTCGACATCTTCTTGGTGCCGTCGCGCAGCGACATCACCCGGGCCGCCGGGCCGCCGATCAGCGGCTCGGTGAGCGGGAAGAAGGCGTCCCCGTGCCCCTGCGCCGCGATCTGCGCCGCCCAGTCGTTGTTGAACTTCTGGGCGATGTCGCGGGTGAGCTCGAGATGCTGCTTCTGGTCCTCCCCGACCGGCACGTGGGTCGCCCGGTAGACCAGGATGTCCGAGGCCATCAGGGTCGGGTAGGCGTAGAGGCCGACGCTCGCGTTCTCCCGGTCCTTGCCCGCCTTCTCCTTGAACTGGGTCATCCGGTTCAGCCAGCCGACCCGGGCGACGCAGTTGAAGATCCAGGCGAGCTCGGCGTGCTCGTGCACCTGGCTCTGGTTGAACACGATCTGCTTCTTGGGATCGATGCCGGCGGCGATGAAGGCGGCCGTGACCTCCCGGATCTGGCCCTTCAGCTCGGCCGGGTCCTGCCACACGGTGATCGCGTGCATGTCGACGACGCAGTAGATGCAGGAGAACGAATCCTGCAGCGCGACGAAGCGCTTGATCGCGCCGAGATAGTTGCCGAGATGGAGGTTTCCGGTCGGCTGCACGCCGGAGAAGACCAGTTCCCTGAACCGGGCCATCGAGAGTTGCTCCGCCAAAATCCGCGGCCTTATGGAAGCCGCGGCCGGGGAAGGCAAGCCGACCCTTCGACGGAGATCGGCCGCTCAGACGCGGCGCTTCACCTGCGCCAGCGCCTCGCCGAGGGCGTCGGCGAGGCTCGCCCGCTCGGCCGGCGACAGGGCCCGGGCGATCTCGACGCGTTCGCCGCGGGACACGAGGGTCAGCTGCTGCAGGCCGAACTCGTCGTCCTCCTTGCGGTCGAGCTTGGTCCAGTGCGGGTTGAAGCGCCATTCCCGCCGCGCGCCCCGCGCGCCGATGCGGCGCAGCAGCAGTTCGAGGCGGGTCAGCACCACCTCCTCGACCGACCCGGCGGCGCGGAAATTGAGCCGGAAGGCGATGTAGAGGGCGAGAAGGTCGAGGCCGAAGAAGCCGGCCACCGGCCAGGCGCCGACGACGATGAAGGGGATGCTCGACACCACGCTGGCGATGCACACGAGCGTCATCACCAGGCGGAAGGCCTGGGGACCCAGCGACCGGTGCGGCGTGATCACCGCCGCGAAGACCGGAGGCTCGGGCAGGTCGGGGGACGCCTTGCCGAGGCTCATGGCATCAATATAACGCGGCCATGCCCGCCCGGAAGCCGCAAGCCCCCAAAACCCCTCCGAAGCGGCCCCGGGTGATCGCGCGGACCGCGCCCGAATCGCCCGGCGGCCCGGTCCCGGCGGAGCCGGTCGACGCCGCGACCCGCGCGGAGGTTTTTCGGCGCTTCTGCGAGGCGAACCCGGAGCCCAAGGGCGAGCTCGAACACGTCAACCCGTACACCCTTCTGGTGGCTGTGGTGCTCTCGGCGCAGGCGACGGACGCCGGCGTCAACAAGGCGACCCGGAGTCTGTTCGCGATCGCCGACACGCCGCGAAAGATGCTCGAACTCGGCGAGGAGAACCTGCGCGAGCGCCTGAAGACCCTCAACTTCTTCAACACCAAGGCCAAGAACGTCATCGCCTTGTCGCGCCGCCTCGTCGAGGAGTTCGGCGGCGAGGTGCCTCCCTCGGTCGAGACCCTGGCGACGCTGCCCGGCGTCGGGCTGAAGAGCGCGAGCGTCGTCGCCAACGTCGCCTTCGGGCAGCCCCGCATCGCCGTCGACACGCACATTTTTCGGGTCTCGAACCGCATTCCGCTGGTGCTGACCAAGGCGCCGCTGGAGACGCAGCCGGCGCTCGAGGCGATCGTGCCGCAGGAATTTCTCCTGAACGCGCACCATTGGCTCATCCTGCACGGGCGCTACGTGTGCAAGGCCCGCCGGCCGGAATGCTGGCGCTGCCTGATCGCCGATCTGTGCCGCTACGAGCCGAAGTCGCTGCCCTGATCAGCCGAACACGATGAGCCCGGCGAGCGCCGCCGAGCCGACCGTGATGCGCCACCAGGCGAACAGCCCGAAACCGTGCTTGGCGACGTAGTCGAGGAGCGTCTTGACCACGAACAGCCCCGACACGAAGGCGGTGACGAAGCCGATGCCGATCATGGCGGCGTCGCTCACCGTCAGGTCCCGGTAGGTCTTGAGGAGCTCGTAGGCGAAGGCGCCCGCCATGGTCGGCATGGCGAGGAAGAACGAGAACTCCGCCGCCGAGCGCTTGTCGGCCCCCATCAGGAGCGCTCCCACGATGGTCGCGCCGGAGCGCGACACGCCCGGGATCATGGCGAAGCACTGGATGATGCCGATCTTCAGGTACATCGACACCGGAAAGGCCGTCGCCTCCGTGTGCCGCACCTCGAGCCGCATGCGGTCGACCACCATCAGGACGAAGCCGCCGAGGATCAGCGTGGTGCACACGACCCACGGGTTGAACAGCACCCCCTTGATGAAGTCGCGCGCGATCACCCCCACCACCACCGCCGGCAGGAAGGCCACCAGCACGCCGACGAGGAAGCGCCGGGCGCCCGGGTCGTGGGGCAGCGCGCGGGCGAGCAGCATGAGCCGGGCGAAATAGGCCGAGACGATCGCCAGGATCGCGCCGAACTGGATCAGGATGGCGAAGGTCTTGTCCGCCTCTGCATCGAGGCCGAAGAAGTGCTGCAGGAGCAGGAGGTGGCCCGTCGAGGAGACCGGGATGAACTCCGTGCCGCCTTCGAGCACGCCGAGGACCGCCGCCTTGGCGAGATTGGTCGCATCCATGGGAACTCGGGAATGGGCCGGGAGGAGAGGACGCGCCTGTCTACACGCGCCGTCGAGTCGGCGCCACACTCGACCGCTCGCTGCAGCCGGCCCGCCCCTCTGCCGCGGCGATCACCCGCGGACCCTCAGCCGACCGCGCGCCTGACGCTGTCGATCGATTGCCGCCGCAGGCGGGGGCCTGCCTTCATGACCTGGCCCGGCAGGGGCCGGCCGAGGATGCCCTCGATGCGTCGGGCGATCGCGACGAGCTGGTCGAGGTCGAGGCCGGTCTCGATGCCGAGCTCGTGCAGGAGGTAGACGAGGTCCTCGGTGCAGATGTTGCCGGTGGCGCCGGGGGCGAAGGGGCATCCGCCGAGCCCGCCCGCGGCCGACTCGTAGCGCGTGATCCCGATCTGCAGGCCGTTGAGGACGTTGGCGAGGCCGATGCCGCGGGTGTTGTGGAAGTGGAGCGTGATCTCGGTTCCCGGGCATTGTCGCCGGATCGCCGCGCAGACCGCGCTCACCACCGGCGGCGTCGCCATGCCGGTGGTGTCGCCGAGCGACACCGAGCGCACCCCGAGCCCGGCCATGTGGGCGGCGATCTCCGCCACCCGCTCGGGATCGACCTCGCCCTCGAACGGGCAGCCGAAGGCGACCGCGATCGCCCCGTGCAGGCCGGTCCCGTGGGCGCGCGCGATGTCGATCACGGCGGCGAAACCGTCGAGGCTGTCGCGCACCGACCGGTTGACGTTGGTCTGGTTGTGGCTCTCGGAGGCCGAGACGAGCAGGACCATCTCGTCGATTCCCGCCGCGGCGGCGCGCTCCGCGCCCTTCGCGTTCGGCACAAGGCAGGCGACCCGCACGCCGCCCGAGCGGTCGATGCCGGCCACCACCTCGGCCGCGTCGGCGAGCTGGGGCACCGCCCGGGGCGACACGAAGGAGCTCGCCTCCACCCGGCGGATGCCGGCGCCCACGAAGGCGTTGATCAGGTCGATCTTGTCCTGCGTCGGCACGAACACGTCGAGGGACTGGAAACCGTCCCGGGTCACCACTTCGGTGACGTGGACGGGGCTCGGAAGGTCGCGATAGGCCATGGGGATCGGCTTACGCCCCCCGCGCCCCGCGGGCAACGGGGCCGCTGCGCCGCCGCCTCACCGGCTCGGCTCCGCCGCCCACCCGAGCCGACGAGGCGCCCCCTCTCCCTTGCGGGAGCCGGCGGGGAGAGGTCGAGTCGGCGCGCCAGCGCCGACCGGGCGAGGGGAGAATCGGCACCGGAGGAGGCACGACCGGCGCACCCCTCCGTCGCAGTCCGCCCCTCGTCCGGCGCTTCGCGCCACCTTCTCCCGCCGGGAGAAGGATCGCGCGCCCACCTTCGGCGACCCGC
>DATLFZ010000140.1:0-11570 GCA_035540795.1 Beijerinckiaceae bacterium
ACGATGGGTTCCATCCTGTCCCTTCCTTGCGCAAGCGGGCTTCGCAGGCGGCCCAAGCGACTGTTCGGGTTCGATGGAACGACGCGCGGTGCCCCTTGCTCACCCACGGGCTTGGCGTCCCTGAGGGGCTCCGGACCACCGCGCGCCACCGCACCGGGCAGCATACCCGACGACGGAGAGTTCAGGTTACAAGGGGCGGACCGCGCCGGAGGAGGCGCGACCGGCGCGCTCCTCTCGGCACCGTCCGCCCCTCATCCGGCGCTTCGCGCCACCTTCTCCCCTCCGGGAGAAGGAATCCGCCGCACTGTCCCTGGGGGCCTACCCCACGCCCCACTGGATCGGGACGAACTCGTAGCGGTTGCCGTCCTTGACCACGTGGCCGGTCGCGGGGAACGGCGCGTGGAAGAAGGCGAGGCGGGTGCGGTCGGCCGCGGCCTGGTCGAGAATGCGGCGGCGCGTCTGGCGGGCCTGATCCGCATCCATGTCGAACACCGCCGCCCAGTCCGGATTGCGCACGAACAGCGCCGGGTGGTTGGTGATGTCGGACACGATCATCATCCCGTCCCGGCCGGACCCGACGGTGAAGCCCATGTGCCCCGGCGTGTGGCCGTGGGCGGCGAGCGCCGCGACCCCGGGGGCGACCTCCTTGCCGGCCTCGTACTGCTTGACGTCCTTGGCCACGGGCCCGAACACCCGGCGCACGTTCTGGAACGCCCCCTTCATGGCGTCCGGCGCCTGGTTCATGCGCTCGTCGCTCATCCAGAAGGCCCATTCGGGGGCGGGCACCAGGATCTCGGCGTTGGGATAGACCCAGGTCCCGTCCTTGAGGCGCAGGCCGTTGATGTGGTCGCCGTGGAAGTGGCTGATGACCACCGTGTTGACGTCCTTCGGGTCGATGCCGGCGGCGCGCAGGCCGGGGATGAAGCGCCCGGCGGTCGGGGCGCCCGAATCGCCGTTGCCGGTGTCGACCACGACTGTGCGGCCGCCGGTGCGCAGGACGAGGGGCGTGAAGGTGATCGGCAGGACGTCGGTCGGCAGGAAGCGCTCCTCCATCGCCTTCTTGACCTCGTCCAGGGGCGCGTTGCGCACGAGCCCTTCCAGCGGACGGCGGCCGATACCGTCGTGGATCGCGGTCACCTCGATGTCGCCGATCCTGTAGCGGTAGAAGGCGGGCTGCTCGCCGGCCTGTCCCGGGGTCTGCGCCTGCGGTTGCGTCTGGGCCAAGGCGGAACCTCCCAAGGTCGCAGCCGGTGCGGCCGCGAGTACGCTGCGACGGGTGATGGACATGGGACTTTCCCTCCAGATGTGCTTCGGCCGCTGCTGCGGCGGCGGCGATTGAACACAACTCCCGGCGGGGGCGCGTTCAAAACGCGGTGAGCCCGAGCGGGAAGGGAATTTCGGCGAAGCTGCACCCCGCCGGGAAACCCGCGCCCCTTCCGGGCGTTAGCGTCCGAGCGGCTAACATGCGTTAAAATTCGGACGCGGGCCGCTCCGGGACAACGGCATGGCCCCAACCTACAACGCACCCTCTCCCATCGCGGAGCTCGTCACCCTCGTGCTCAAGCTCGGGCGAAAATGCCCGGACGCGCACGGGGACGTGCTCGAACTGATGCTGCTCGCGAGCCGCATCCAGGCCTTCATGGAGGTCGACCACGGCTACCGGCACGCCCGGCACGTCGTGGCCCGGCTCCGGGAGCCGCCCTGGGACGACCTCACCCCGGAGGACCGCGAACTCCTCGCGCGGGCCGCGGACGCGATCGCCCGGGCCTGCAAGCTCGGCGAGGAGCCGAAGCCCGAGGCCCCCCCGGCCGACGGCAAGGCCGCGCGGACGCTGATCCAGGGCGGTCTCAAGGCGGCCTGCGGCGACGAGCTCACCCCGGCGCAGATCGAGCGCATCACCGCCACCGTGGTGACGATGATGGCCAACGCCGGCCGGCTGCCCGCCTCGCGCCACTGAGCGACGCCTCGGCCGCCGAGCGACGCCTCGGCGCCTCACGCCGCCGGGTGGCGGACCCGCGGCGCCGAAAGCGTCGGCCACGGCCGCACGCTCTCGAAGGCGCGCGCCGCCTGCAGGACGAGGTCGTCGCGGCCCATCGGCCCGACGATCTGCAGCCCGACGGGCAGACCCTCGGCGGTGGCGCCGCAGGGGACGCTCGCGGCCGGCTGCAGGGTGAGGTTGAACGGATAGCTGTAGGGCGTCCAGGCGAGCCAGTTCGCACCGAACCGGCCGCCCGGTGAGTCGCGGCCGACGGGGAAGGCCGGCACGGCGAGCGTCGGCGTGAGCAGGAGGTCGTAGCGGGCGTGGAAACGCGCCATCGCGAGCGACAGCGCGTTGCGGGCGTTCGCGGCGGCGACGAAGTCCGACCCGGAGATGTCCCGGCCCTTCAGGGCGATGGCGAGGAGGCCGGGATCGAGCTCGCCGCGGCGCTCCTCCGGGACGGCGCGGACCACGTTCCAGGCGCTCACGTTCCACAAGGTCTCGAGGATCCCGATCGGGTCGTCGAAGCCGGGATCCGCCTCCTCGACCGTCGCGCCGAGTTCCTCGAAGGCCCGCGCCCCCGCGGCGGCCGCCGCCTCGACCTCCGGGTCGAGGGTCTCGACATAGCCGAGCCGGGGGCTCCAGGCGACGCGCAGCCCCCGGATGCCGTCGCCGAGGCCGACCCGGTAGTCCGGGGCCCTCGCGGTGGTCGCCGTGATGTCCCGCGGGTCGGGCGCGGCGACGATCGACAGCATCAGCGCCGCGTCGCGCACGGTCCGGGTCAGCGGGCCGACATGGGACACGATGGCGAAGGGGGAGGGCGGGTGCGCCGGCACGCGCCCGAAGCTCGGCTTGATGCCGAACAGGCCGCAGAACCCCGCCGGAATGCGGATCGAGCCGGCCCCGTCGGTGCCGAGATGGAGGACGCCGAGGTTGAGGACCGCCGCCGCCGCGGCGCCGGCGGAGGAGCCGCCCGCGGTCATGCGCGTGTCCCACGGGTTGCGGGTGAGGCCGGTGAGCGGGCTGTCGGACAGGCCCTTCCAGCCGTATTCCGGCATGGTCGTCTTGCCGATCGGGATGGCTCCGGCCTCGATCAGCCGGTCGAGGGCGGGGGCGTTCTCCTCCGCGGGCTCGGACCCGGTGACGCGCGAGCCGCGCCGGGTCGGCTTGCCGGCCCAGATCATGTTGTCCTTGACCGTGACGGGCAGTCCCTCGGCGAGGCGGGCGGTGCCCTCGGCCCAGCGCGCCTCGGCGGCCCGGGCCGCCGCGAGCGCCCCCTCCGCGTCGACGAGGGTGAAGGCGTTGATCGCCGGCTCGTGCTTTTCGATCCCGGCGAGGACGGCGCGGACGGTCTCGACCGGCGAGAGGGTCCGGTTGCGGTAGGCGGCGAGCAGGCTCGCGCCGTCGAGGGAGAGGATGTCGGTCATGACGCGATCCTAGCGCCGCGCGGCCGCCGCCGCGACCTCCGCGAAGCGATGGAGCGCGATTCCGCTCGCCGTCGCCACGTTGAGGCTGTCGAAGCCGGCCGTCATCGGGATGCGGATCGTGCGCACCCGGGCGAGCACGTCCGCCGGCAGGCCGGGGCCCTCCGCCCCGAGGAGGAGCGCGCTGCGCCGCGCTGGCGCGACCGCGTCGAGGGTCTCGACCCCGCCGGGGCTCAGGGCGAAGACGGAGAACCCTGCCGCTTCGAGGAGGTCGAGGAGGTCCGTGGGCCGCGGGACCGCGGCGAAGGGGACGAACAGGCTCGCCCCGACCGAGACCCGGATCGCCTTGCGATAGAGCGGGTCGCAGGTGGCCCGGTCCATGAGGACCGCCCCCGCCCCGAAGGCGGCGGCGTTGCGGAACACCCCGCCGACATTGTCGTGGTTGGCGAGGCCGACGAGACCGACGACGAGGGCCGGGTCGGCGAGGTCGCGCAGGAGCGTCGCCGCGTCCGACCCGACGCGCCGCCCGAGGGCGAGCACCCCGCGATGGATGGGAAAGCCCACGACCTGCGCCATCACCGCCTGGGGCGCGACGTAGACCGGCACGGATCCGGGCAGCCCCGCCAGGAGCGGGGTGCAGGCCTCGAGCCGCTTCTCGGAGAGGAAGACCGAGTGGACGGGAAAGCGGGAGCGGGTCAGCAGCACCCGCAGGACGACCTCGCCTTCGGCGACGAACAGGTCCTCGCGTCCGCGCAGGTCCCGCTCGCGCAGGGCGAGGTAGGGTTCGACCCGGGGGTCGACGGCGTCGGCGACGGGAACGAGGGCGGGCATGGAGGCCGGCATAGCACCGGCCGCGCGAGGCCGCCGCAAAAGGAAAGGGCGGCCCGAAGGCCGCCCTCGCTCAGGTCACCGGCGCCGGTCAGCGCGGGATGACCTGGACCACCCGGCGGGAGCCCGGATCGACCAGGACGATCTGGTCGTTGACGACCGAGTAGCGGTACCCGGTCACGCCGTACTCCTGGGGCACCTCGTAGTAGGTGATGCCGTCCGACGGCAGCACGGTGCCGACGCGGACCTCGTTCTGGTAGCGATAGCTCGGCACGTCGCGACGCACGACGTACTGCCGGAACTGCGGCTGTTGGGCCTCGGCCATGCCGCCGGCCATGCCGCCGATGGCGCCGCCGACGATCGCGCCGACCGGCCCGCCGACGATCGCGCCGCCGACCGCGCCCGCCGCGGCGCCCGAAGCCGCGCCGCCGCCGGTCTGAGCGAAGGCCGGGGCGGCCGCGAGCGCGAGAACGGCACCAGCTGCGAGGAGAGTCTTCTTCATGGGATTGGTCCCTTTCGGTTGGACTGCCCCGATAACGAGAGCGGTCCCTCCGGGTTCCCGCGGGCCCGAGCGGCTGGGGAGGAGCCACGGACGGAAGCTGCGCTGTTGCGCCGCAGCCGCTTTCGGGAACAAACCGCCGGGGAGCCTGGGGATGGCGGGGAGGGCGCGTTGCGGGCGGCTACGGCACAGCTCTAGACTGCCCGGAAAAAGCCGCGAATCGCCGTCCGTGGGGGACCGGGGAATGCAAGACACCATCGAGGTGATGCTCGTCTTCATGCTGATGATGTTCGGCCCGCCGACGCCGGAGCGGCCGTTCAACATCCAGTCGCTGCGCACCTTCGGCACCGAGGCCGAGTGCAAGAAGGTGGCGACCGCCCGGGCGGCGGAGAGCGGCGACTTCAAGTTCAGCTGCATCCCGATCGAGAAGCGCATCGTCGCGACCTGAGGCGACGCACTCCGGCGGTGGCTAGCCGGGAGCGGCCCTCCCGCTCCGTTGCGGGCTGGAAAATTCCCTGCCAGAAGCCGGGCCGCGTGTCCGGAGCCCCGCCTTGGCCGAACTCGTCGGGCTGTTCAACCTGCTGGCGCCCTTCTTCGGCCTGATCGGTCTCGGCTTCTTCTGCGCCCGCATGACTCGCCGCCCCGCCGAGGGGCTGGCCTGGATGCAGTTCTTCCTGATCTACGTCGCGCTGCCCTGCCTGTTCTACAAGCTGATCGCCGACAAGCCCCTGGAGCAGCTGGCGAACTGGCCGTTCATCCTCGCCACCACCCTGTCGACCTACTGCGCCTTCGCGCTCTCCTTCGCGGTCGGGATGTGGCACACCCGGTTCGACATGCCGCAATCGGTGATGCAGGGCGTCGCCGGCTCCTACTCGAACATCGGCTACATGGGGCCGCCGCTGATCCTGTCGGCGCTCGGGCCTGCGGCGAGCGCGCCGGTGGTGCTGATCTTCGTCTTCGACAACCTGCTGCTGTTCTCGCTCGTGCCCTTCCTGATGGCGATCGCCGGGGCCGAGAAGCGCAGCCTCGCCCGCATGGCGGGGCATGTGGGCTTCAGCGTCGTCACGCACCCGTTCAACGTGGCGGTGATGTTCGGCATCGGCGCGGCCTACGCCCGCCTCGAACTGCCGACCTTCCTCGACCGTATCGTCGAGTGGCTGTCGAACGCCGCCGCGCCCTGCGCCCTGTTCCTGCTCGGGGTGACCGTGGCGATGCGGCCTCTGCACAAGGTGCCGGGGGAGGTGCCCGGGCTCGTCTTCGTCAAGCTCGTCCTGCACCCGCTCCTCGTCTGGGTGCTGCTCTCGGCGCTCGGCACCTTCGACCCGACCTGGGTCTACGCCGCCGTGATCATGGCGGCCCTGCCGCCGGCGCTGAACATCTTCGTCATCTCGACGCAGTACGGGATCGGCGTCGAGCGCGCCTCGGCCTGCGTGCTGCTCGGGACCCTCGTCTCGATGGTGACGCTCACGGCATTCCTCTGGTTCATCAAGACCGGACGCATGCCCGCCCATCTGTTCCCGGGCTGAGGCGCAACCCCCGCCTTGCGGAAGCGCACGGCTCGCGACCTTTTGCGACCGCCCGGGGAGGCCCAGATGGGAGGCCGGAGGTTCCCATGGGTTTGCTCGTCGACGGCGTCTGGCACGACCAGTGGTACGATACCCGCTCGACCGGCGGGCGGTTCGAGCGCAAGGCGAGCGCCTTCCGCAGCTGGATCACCCCGGACGGGCGGGCCGGCCCGAGCGGCCAGGGCGGCTTCCGGGCGGAGCCCGGCCGCTACCACCTCTACGTCTCCCTCGCCTGCCCCTGGGCGCACCGCACCCTGATCTTCCGCGCCCTCAAGGGGCTCGCGGCCATGGTCGGCCTGTCGGTGGTGCATTGGCGCATGCTCGACCGGGGCTGGACCTTCGAGGAGGGCCCGGGCGTCGTGCCCGATCCGGTCCGCGGCGCCCGCCACCTCCACGAGGTCTACACGGCGGCGGACCCGGGCTACACCGGCCGGGTGACCGTGCCGGTGCTGTTCGACCGCAAGACCGGGACGATCGTGAACAACGAATCCGCCGAGATCATCCGCATGTTCAACGCCGCCTTCGACGAGGTCGGGGCGAAGCCCGGAGACTACTACCCGGAGGACTTGCGCGCCGAGATCGACGCCCTGAACGCCCGCATCTACGACACCGTCAACAACGGGGTCTACAAGGCCGGATTCGCCACGACGCAGGAGGCCTACGAGGAGGCGGCCGGTCCCCTGTTCGAGACCCTCGACGCCCTCGACGAGCGCCTGGCGACCCGGCGCTACCTCCTCGGCGATCGGATCACGGAGGCGGATTGGCGCCTGTTCACAACGCTGGTGCGGTTCGATCCGGTCTATGTCGGGCACTTCAAGTGCAACCTGCGCCGGATCGCCGACTACCCGAACCTGTCGGGCTACCTGCGCGACCTGTACGCGGTCCCCGGCGTCGCCGGGACGGTGAGCCTCGAGCACATCAAGCGGCACTATTACGAGAGCCATCGGACCATCAACCCGACCGGGATCGTGCCGGTCGGCCCCGCCCTCGACCTGACGGCGCCGCACGGGCGCGAGGAGGTCGGCCGCGGCTGATCCGACGCGGAGCAACCGTCCCCGGCAGCCCGCGTTGTCGGCGGGCGCGCCGTGCGCCTCAACGCAGGATCACCCCATGGGCGACAAGAAGAACACCCTTCCTCCGCAGGAGCAGGACCGGCAGCCGGGTCTCGAGACCGAGATGGACCCGAAGCCCGACTACATGCCGCGCTATCCGGGCAGCGGCCGCCTGCGCGACAAGGTCGCGATCGTCACCGGCGGGGATTCCGGCATCGGCCGGGCCGTCTGCGTGCTCTTCGCCCGCGAGGGCGCGCACGTCGCCATGCTCTACCTCGACGAGGGCGAGGACGCCCGCGAGACGCAGCGGATGGTCGAGCTCGAAGGGCGCGAATGCCTGCCGATCGCCGGCGACGTGGGCGACCCCTCCTTCTGCGAGCGGGCGGTGGCGCAGGTCGTGAAGCGGTTCGGACGCCTCGACGTGCTCGTCAACAACGCCGCCGAGCAGCATCCGAAGGAGGACATCAAAAAGATCTCGCCCGAGCAGCTCGAGGCGACCTTCCGCACCAACATCTTCGGCTATTTCCACATGACGCAGGCGGCGATGCCCCACCTGAAGGAGGGGGCCGCCATCGTCAACACGACCTCGGTCACCGCCTACCGGGGCAGCCCGCACCTCCTCGACTACAGCGCCACCAAAGGCGCCATCGTCACCTTCACGCGCTCGCTGGCGGCGATGCTGGCGGAGAAGAAGATCCGGGTGAACGCCGTCGCGCCCGGCCCGATCTGGACCCCGCTCATCCCCTCGACCTTCTCCGCCGACAAGGTGAAGCAATTCGGGGCGAACGTGCCGATGAAGCGCCCGGGTCAGCCGAACGAGGTCGCGCCGTCGTTCCTGTTCCTGGCCTGCGCCGATTCCTCCTACATCAGCGGCGCGGTGCTGCATCCGAACGGCGGCGAGCCCACGGAGAGCTGACGGGCCGTTGACGGCGGACCGCGCCCCGTCCACAGGATGGGCATGACCGTCCAGCACGCCCGGCCGGCCTCCCGGCCCCTCCACCTCAACCTGATCGGCGGGCGCCGCACCGCGGCGCGCGACGACCGCACCCTCGACGTGATCTGCCCGTCGGACGGGCTGCCCTTCGCGGCGATCGCCCGGTCCGGGCCGGCGGAGGTCGACGCGGCGGTTTCGGCCGCCCGCGCCGCCTTCGAGGGCGCCTGGGGCCGGCTCGCCGCGACCGAGCGCGGCCGGCTCCTCGTGAAGCTCGGCGAGGCCGTGGCGGCCCGGGTCGAGGAGCTCGGGGCGCTGGAATCGCGGGACACGGGAAAGCCCCTGTCCCAGGGGCGCGCCGACATGGTCGCGACCGCCCGCTATTTCGAGTTCTACGGCACCGCCGCGGACAAGCTGCACGGCGAGACGATCCCGTTCCTGAACGGCTACACCGTCGCCGTGGTGCGCGATCCGCACGGGGTCACCGGGCACATCGTGCCGTGGAACTATCCGGGCCAGATCTTCGGCCGGTCGGTCGGCGCGTCGCTCGCCTGCGGCAACGCCTGCGTGGTCAAGCCCGCGGAGGATGCCGGACTCTCCCTCATCCGCATCGCCGAGCTCGCCCTCGAGGTCGGCTTCCCCGAAGGCGCGCTCAACGTGGTGAGCGGGCTCGGCGAGGAGGCGGGCGCGGCCCTCGCCTCCCATCCGGGCATCGACTTCCTCTCGTTCACCGGCAGCCCGGAGGTCGGCACGCTGGTCCAGGCGGCCGCCGCCCGGAACCACATCGGCTGCACCCTCGAGCTCGGCGGCAAGTCGCCGCAAATCGTCTTTGCCGACGCGGACGTGGAGGCGGCCGCGCCCGTGCTGGTGCGGGCGATCGTCCAGAACGGGGGCCAGACCTGCTCGGCCGGCAGCCGCGTGCTCGTCGAGCGCCGCGCCTACGACGATGTCGTCGCGGTTCTGGGCGAGCGCTTCGCCAAGGTGCGGGCCGGCCACCACGAGATGGACCTCGACCTCGGTGCCATGGTCACCGGCGGCCAGAAGAAGCGAGTCGAGGGCTTCTTGGAGCGCGCCCGGGCCGACGGGGTGCCGGTGATCGCCCGCGGCGCCATCGCCGAGGGCGTGCCGGAGGGCGGCTACTACGTGGAGCCGGTCCTGTTCGGCCCGGTGCCCCGCGCCAACGACCTCGCCTGCGAGGAGGTTTTCGGGCCGGTCCTGTCGGTGATCCCGTTCGAGGACGAGGCCGACGCGATCCGCCTCGCCAACGGCACGCCCTACGGCCTCGTCGCCGGCGTGTGGACACGGGACGCCGGCCGCTCCATGCGGGTGGCGCGGGCCATGCGCTGCGGCCAGGTCTTCGTCAACGGCTACGGGGCCGGCGGCGGCATCGAGCTGCCCTTCGGCGGCGTCAAGAAGTCGGGCCACGGCCGCGAGAAGGGGTTCGAGGCGCTCTACGAGTTCTCCGCCTCGAAGACCATCGTGCTCAACCACGGCTGAGCCGGCTAGAAGGCTTGGACGGGGGTTGATCGCCGATGACGGGCGACAGGAAGTTCATCTTGAGGGTGACCGGACCCGGCATGGGCCGTAGTCGCTTCCTCACCGGGTCCGGCGACCTTGATCCATGGCGGTTCCACGCGGCTCAATTCGAAGCACGGGAGGAGGCCGAGGCTGCCAGGGACCGAGCACGGGCTCGCGTTCCGCACGGCTGCATCGTCGAAGTGCAGGAGTGGGACGGCGCATGGTTCGAGGAGCTACCGGTCTCCGTCGGCTCTGTCCGTTTCCGCAATGACCTTCCGCTCGCGGTGATCGCCGGGCCCTGCGCGATGGAGAGCCGGGACCACGCGCTGGAGACGGCGGCGGCGCTGAAGGAGATCGCGCAGCGCCTGCGGCTCGGGCTCGTCTACAAGTCCTCCTTCGACAAGGCGAACCGGACGTCGGCCGGGAGCGCCCGCGGCCTCGGCCTCGACGCCGCCCTGCCGATCTTCGCCGAGATCAAGGAGCGCTTCGGCCTGCCGGTGACCACCGACGTGCACGAGGCCGCGCAATGCGCCCCCGTGGCGGAGGTCGTGGACGTCCTCCAGATCCCCGCCTTCCTGTGCCGGCAGACCGACCTTTTGGTCGCGGCGGCGCGGACCGGGCGCGTCGTAAACGTGAAGAAGGGCCAGTTCCTCGCCCCCTGGGACATGGAAAACGTCGCCCGCAAGGTGCGCGAGGCCGGCAACCCGAACCTGCTCGTCACCGAGCGCGGCACCTCCTTCGGCTACAACACGCTGGTGTCCGACATGCGGGGCCTGCCGATCATGGCCGAGACCACCGGAGCGCCGGTGATCTTCGACGCCACCCATTCGGTGCAGCAGCCGGGGGGGCAGGGGACCACCTCGGGCGGGCAGCGCCGGTTCGTGCCGGTGCTGGCCCGCGCGGCGGTGGCGGTCGGCGTCGCCGGCGTCTTCATCGAGACCCACGAGGACCCGGACCGGGCGCCCTCCGACGGCCCCAACATGGTGCCCCTGCGCGACCTGGAACCCCTCCTGCGCGAGCTGCAGGAATTCGACAACCTGGCCAAGCGCCGCTGACCCGCCGCGCGCGCCCCGCCCGCCTGCGCCCGCCGCAAGGCTGAGCCTCTCCCGCCGGCGAGCCCTGCGCGGTAGGGTGCGCCGCGGGCGCGGGCCCGCGTCGGGATCCCATGCCGGGCGACCAGGGCACGCGCACGCTCATCCTCATCCTCGCGGTCAGCGGCTTCGCGAGCAGTTTCGGCATGCGCATCGCCGACCCGCTCGTGGCCGAGATCGCCCGCGACCTGTCCACCGACCCGCGCACCATCGCCCTGATGGCGACCGCCTTCGCGCTGCCTTACGCCTTCATCCAGCCGATCCTCGGCCCGGTCAGCGACGCGGTCGGCAAGGAGCGCATCATCAAGGGGTGCCTCGCGATCCTCGCGCTGGCCATCGCCGGTTCGGCGCTGGCGCGGGATCCGGCGACGCTGCTGGCGCTCCGTGTGCTCGCCGGCGTGTCGGCGGGCGGCATCATCCCCGCCTCTCTCGCCCTCATCGGCGACCGGGTCGCCCTCGAGGGGCGCCACCTCGCCATCAGCCGCTTCCTCGTGGCGATCATCCTGGGCCAGCTCTCCGGCGCCTCGGTGTCGGGGTTGATCGCCCAGCTCGTGAGCTGGCGGGGCGTGTTCGTGCTCGCCGGCGGGGTGACCGCGGCGGCGCTCGTGCTGTTCCTGCGCTCGGCGCCGCCGGCGCCGCCCCCCTCGCGGTTCAGCCCCAAGCTCGCCCTCGAGCGCTACCGGG
>DATLFZ010000141.1:0-11217 GCA_035540795.1 Beijerinckiaceae bacterium
CGTCCGGTTCTCGGTCTCAGCGGCCGCCATGCTGAGAGGGCAACTCGGCCCCGCCCCCGTGCGGGGCCGCTTTTTTTCGCGGCGCGGCGGCGGGCGCTTCTGCGCGGGCTGGAGGAGATGCCGGGTCAGCTCGGCTGGACGCTCTGCTCGGCCACGAGAGTTCCGGCGGGGGGACGCAGCCCGTAGATGCTGAGCGACGCGCTCACCAGGAACAAGGCGGCGAGCCCGGCGGCCCACCAGCGATTGTGCGGCGACAGCGGTCGCATGGTCTCGGCCTCCAGGTCGGCGACGTCCCGGTGCTCTCGGATGAACGCCGGATGAACGAAACCGCATAATGCGGGAAACGTTGAACTTGGCAAGAGGAATCGAGAGCCGGGGCGAATAGGCGGCGGTCCGCCGCAGCTTCCAAGCCCGCTCGCCTGTGGAGGTGCAGCTCTGCTCGCCGCCGCGGCAAGGTTACGATAAATTCACCTTGGGGCAATGTCGCCCAAAGCCGGCGACCCCATCTTGCCCGGAGCGGGCACGTGACCCGGACGAGATTCCGATGATGGAGGCGACATCCATGCAAAAGATCCACGAGACAGGTCGTCGTGGCCGGCTTTCCCGGCCCGCATCGTACCTGGTCGGCGCCGTCGCGCTCGGCGCGCTCGCCGCGACCGGGGTGGTCGAAGGCTTCGTGCAGCCGGCCTTCACGGCCGCCCAGGCTCAGACCCAGACCCAGCCGCAGGCGCAGCAGCCGATCCAGGTGCCGCAGGTCCAGCTGCCGTCCTTCGCCGACATCGTCGATCGGGTGAAGCCGGCGGTCGTGTCCGTCCGGGTGCGCCGCGAGGGCGGCGAAGTCGCGGATCTGCGCGGCCGCGCGCCCGAGTTCAATTTCCCCGAGGGCTCGCCCTTCGAGGAGTTCTTCCGGCGCTTCCGGGAAGGGGAGCGCGGCCCGCCGGGTCGCGACCAGCGCCCGCCGCCCCGCCGCGGCATGGCGCAGGGCTCCGCCTTCTTCATCACCGCCGACGGCTACCTCGTCACCAACAACCACGTGGTCGCCCGCGGCACCAACGTGGAGATCCTCACGGACGACGGCCGCACCCTCGAGGCCAAGGTCATCGGCACCGATCCGCGCACCGACCTCGCGCTCCTGAAGGTGGAGGGCGGTCCGTTCCCGTTCGTGAAGCTCGCGAACGAGCAGCCGCGGGTGGGCGATTGGGTGCTCGCCGTCGGCAACCCGTTCGGCCTCGGCGGGACGGTGACCGCCGGCATCGTCTCGGCGCAGGCCCGCGAGCTCGGCTCCGGTCCGTACGACTTCCTGCAGATCGACGCGGCGGTGAACCGGGGCAACTCGGGCGGGCCGACCTTCAACCTCAAGGGCGAGGTCGTCGGCGTCAACACGGCCATCACCTCGCCGTCCGGCGGCAATGTCGGCATCGCCTTCGCGGTCCCGTCGCAGACCGTGCAGCAGGTGGTCGCTTCCCTGCGCGAGCGCGGCACCGTCGAGCGCGGCTTCCTCGGCGTCCAGATCCAGCCGGTGACCAAGGACATCGCCGCGAGCCTCGGCCTCGAGACGGCGGAGGGCGCCATCGTCGCCCGGGTCGACGAGGACACGCCGGCGGCCCGCGGCGGCATCCGCACCGGCGACGTGATCCTGTCGGTCGAGGGCAACCGGGTCCGCAACGCCCGCGAGCTCGCCCGGCAGGTCGGCTCCCTCGATCCGAACACGACGGCGAAGATCGAGGTCTGGCGCGACGGCGGCAAGCGCACCATCGACGTCAGGCTCGGCCGCATGCCCGGCGACCAGGCGGCCGCCGGTCCGGCCCGGGCCGAACCGACGCAGCTCGCCAATCTCGGGCTGACCCTCGCCCCCGCGGGCTCGACCCCCGGGACCGATCGCAAGGACGGCGTCGCCGTGGTCGAGGTGAAGCCCGGCAGCGAAGCCGCGGAGAAGGGCTTCGAGACCGGCGACGTCATCGTCGAGGTCGGCGGCAAGCCGGTCCAGACCCCGGCCGACATCGAACGTGCCATCGCCGAGACCCGCAAGGCCGGACGCAAGGCGGTCCTGTTCCGCGTCGAAGCCCGCGCCGGCTCGCGATTCGTCGCCCTCCAGGTGCCGGCGGCCTGATCCGCCGGCGGGCGACGCCGCCCACGGGCGGCGACTTCGGGGGCCGGCTCGTCCGGCCCCTTTTTTTCGTCACGATGGCTGCCGGGCCAAGCTGCGCCGCTTGCGCCGTGTTATTATCACAGTCGAATGCGTGGCTCGTGGCGGGGCGCTACCCTGCATGGCATGTTGGCGAGCACCGCTGACGTGGGCGGGGAAACGACAGAAGAATGCCGCTCGAAGCGACGCCGATCCGAAATCGCCTCCTCAACGCGCTCCCACCGCAGGACCTCGACCGGCTCCGGCCCCATCTCGAGAGCCTGCCCCTGCGCGCCCGGCGCGTGCTCCACCACGAGCGCACGCCCGTCGAGTACGTCTATTTCGTCGAGGAGGGGCTCGTCTCGGTCCTCGTGCGGACCGGGCAGAACAGCACGGTCGAGGTCTGGCTCGTCGGCTGCGAGGGGATCGCCGGCGTCTCCGCCGTGCTCGGCGTCACCCAGACGCCCTACCGGCGCCTGGTCCAGGTCGAAGGCAGCGCCCTGCGCATCAGGGCCGAGACCTTGCGTCGGGCGATGGACGAGATGCCGGCTCTGCGCGACGTCCTGTTCGCCTACGTGCACGTCGTCCTCCTGCAAACCGCCCAATCGGGCGCCTGCGGGCTGCGCCACTCCCTGCAGCAGCGGCTCGCCCGCTGGCTCCTCACGGCCCGCGACCGGCTCGGCCGGGAGGAGCTGCCGCTGACCCACGACATGCTGGGCAAGATGCTCGGCGTGCGTCGGGCGAGCGTCACCCAGGCGCTCTCCGGCTTGATCGCGGCGGGGGCGGTCACGACGAGCCGGGGCTGCATCAACATCGTCGACGGCGACCGCCTCGGCGAGGCCTCCTGCGACTGCTACCGGACGATCCGCCTCGAATACGAGCGCGTCTTCGCCCGCCACGTGCAGCCGGCGCCGATTCGGGAGCGCGCCTTCGTGGCGCGCCGCGCGGCGGGGGCCTGAGCCGGCTCGCCGACGCAAGCAGCGGCGGCATCCGGAGAAGATCACGGACAGTTGCGGACAGTATCCGCGCGGCCGCATGGATCCAAAGCGGGGCCGTTCGCGTTGTCGTGGCATCTCTCGCTGCCAAAGGGGCAATCGACATGCGACGCACTCTCTCGGCCCTCTCCGGGCTCGTCCTCGCTTGCGCGCTCACGTCCGGGGAGGCGAAGGCACAGGGGGCATGGGGCGGCTACTACAGCGGCGATGCCGCCCGCTACTACGGCGACCCCTACGCGCCCCAGGCCGCGCCCCGCGGCGGCGCCTATTACGGGCAGCAGCACTACCAGCCCTACGGACAGCAGCCCGCCTACGAGACCTACCGGCCGCAGGCGGTGGCGCCGGCGCGCCGCGTCGTCGCCTGGAGCGGCCGCGAGGCCCCGGGCACCATCGTGATCTCGACCGCCGAGCGTCGCCTGCGGCTCGTCCTCGGCAACGGGCGCGCCATGGAATACGCCATCGGCGTCGGCCGCCCGGGCTTCACCTGGACCGGCACCAAGACCGTCACCATGAAGCGCGAATGGCCGGACTGGCGCCCGCCGGCGCAGATGCTGAAGCGCCGTCCGGACCTGCCGCGGTACATGTCGGGCGGGCCCGACAACCCGCTCGGCGCCCGGGCGCTGTACCTCGGCGGCAGCCTGTACCGGATCCACGGCTCGAACGAGCCCGAGACCATCGGCGAGGCGGTCTCCTCCGGCTGCTTCCGGATGACCAACGCCGACGTGGTCGACCTCTACAGCCGCGTCCGGGTCGGCACCCGCGTCGTCGTCCGCTGACCGCGCGTCCCGCATCGAGGGGCCGGCCGAAGAGGCCGGCCCTTTCTCATGGGTCGAGCAGCCCGTTGACCCGGTCGCGGTAGCGCGCCTGCGCCTCGGCTACCGACCAGGGGGCCAGAAAGGGTTCGGCCGCTCGCGGCAGCGCCTCGGGCCGGCCGAAGATCCGCACCGCCTCGTCGCGCCCGAACCCGGCCAGCCGGGTCGCCTCCAGGAACGCCGCGATCCGGTCGGCGCGCTTGGCGAGCCGGCGGAAGGGGAGGGGCGCCTGCGCCGGCAGGCCGAAGCGCAGGTGGACCGCGGCGAGCAGCCGCTCCTCGACCGCCCGGTAGCCGTCGCCGATCACCGCCTTGAAGGGCGAGATGATGTCGCCGACGACGTATTCGGGGGCGTCGTGCAAGAGCAGGGTGAGCCGCCCCGCCGCCGGCAGGCCCGGGTCGAGCTCGGCACCGATCGCCTCCACGAGGAGCGAATGCTGGGCGACCGAGAAGATGTGGTCGCCGGCGGTCTGGCCGTTCCAGCGCGCCACCCGGGCGAGCCCGTGCGCGATGTCCTCGATCTCGACGTCCAGGGGGGAGGGGTTCAACAGATCGAGCCGCCGCCCCGACAGCATCCGCTGCCAGGCCCGGGGCGCCTTGGGAGCACGCAACGCCGTCACGGCGACAACGCCGCGCATTCGGCGTGGCGGAAGCAGCCGACGAGGTGGTCGTTGACCATGCCGGTCGCCTGCATGAAGGCGTAGACGACCGTCGGGCCGCAGAAGGTGAACCCCTCCGCCTTGAGCGCCTTGGACATCCGCCGGGACACCTCCGTCTCGGCGACGATGTCGGCGCGGCTGCGCCGGTTCGGCTGGGTCGGCCGGCCGTCGACGAAGGCCCACAGGAACTCCGCGAAGCCGCCGCGCTCCTGCAGGGCCAGCCAGGAGCGGGCGCTGGCGACGGCGCCCTCGATCTTGGCGCGGTTGCGCACGATGCCCGGGTCGCCCATCAGGGCCTCGACCCGTTCCGGCCCGAAGCGGGCGATCGCCGCCGGATCGAACCCGGCGAAGGCGGCGCGGAAATTCTCGCGCTTGCGCAGGATGGTGATCCAGGAGAGGCCGGCCTGAAAGCCGTCGAGGATCAGCTTCTCGAAGAGCGCCCGGTCGTCGAACTCGGGCACGCCCCATTCGGTGTCGTGGTAGGCGAGGTAGAGCGGGTCGGTTGCGGGCCACCAGCACCGGCAGCGGCCGTCGTGGGCGATCAGTCCGTCGGTCATGCGGCGGGTGTAGCGGCCTCGCCGGGGAACGGGAAGGTGGCCCAGTCGGGCTTCCTCAGGAGGATCGGGAGGCCCCCCGCCCGCAGGGTCTCGCCGGCGGCGAGCGCCTCGGCGGCCCGGTCGAGGCGGATCATGACGAGGCCCCGCCCGCCGATGCCGGTGCCCGCCTTGCCGAGGCTGCGTTCGCCCGCGACCACCTCGGCGCCCGGCTCCGCCGGGAACCCGTCCGGATAGACGGCCGGGACGAGGCGGGTGCGGGCGGTGCCCCGGTGCTGCATGCGCGACACGACCTCCTGGCCGACGTAGCAGCCCTTGTCGAAATCGACCCCGTGCAGCTGGTCCATCAGCGCCTCGTGCGGGAAGGCGTCCCCGTAGAGGAAGTCGCGCCCGCCGTCGGGCACGCCCAGCGCGATGCGGTGCGCGTGCCAGGCGCGCTCCCCGTCCTGCGGGAAGGCGCCCGCATCCTCCGTCGCGACGAGGGCGCGCCAGCCGAGCGCCGGCAGGCGCGGGTCCGCCACGACGAGGCCGAGCTCGAGGGCGGGGCGAGGCGCATCGCCCCAGCCGGCGACCACGGCGAGCCGCTCCGACGCGTCCTCGATCGTCACCTTGGCACGCAGCCTGTAGAAGCCGAGACGCTTGGCGAGCTCGGGGGCGTGGACGCGCAGGACGTCGAGCCCGTAGCCGCCGCCCGCCTCCTCGGGAAAGGCGAAGACCAGGAAGTCGAACAAGATCTTGCCCTGCGGCGTGAGCAGGGCGCCCCAGCGGGCGGCCTCGGGGGAGACCCGGTCGAGGTCGCAGGTCAGGAGGCCGTCGAGGAAGGCCTTGGCGTCGGGGCCGGCGACCCGGACCACCCCGCGTTCCGAAAGATGAGCCGTGGGCATTCGCGCGCTCCGGTCGCGCCGTGACATAGGCCGGGGCGCGACGCCGCTCAAGGCACACCGCCTCGTTTGGCGCAGGCCCTCGAACCGGCGACGGGCACGTTGCGGATGGCCGGCGCCTCGCTTATCTCCCGGCTTGTGGCGGCGGCATCGATCTGTTAGAGGCTGCGCCGCTCCCGGGCCCCGGCCCGGATGCCTCCCCCTGCGGCCGTGGCGGAATTGGTAGACGCGCTAGCTTGAGGTGCTAGTTGGGAGACCAGTGGAGGTTCGAGTCCTCTCGGCCGCACCATTCCTCCGGATCTCCGGAGTGACCGACCGGTCGAGCCGTCGCTCCCGGTCCCTTCATCCCGATCCGCGAATTCGCCTTGGCGAGGCCCGGCCCGTGGACTAGGAGGGCGGACCAGCAACAGGACGCATCATGAACGCCCCCCACAAGGCGCCCCGGGCGAGGCCCGACGAGGCCGTGATCGCCGCCGTCACGCAGGAGCTGCACAAGCGCTTCGGCAACCGCGCCGTGACGAGCCTCGCGGTGCGCCAGCAGCACGCCAACACGCTCACCTGGACCGAGAACCAGCCCCCGGACGTGGTCGTCTATCCGCAGACCACCGACGAGGTCGCGGAGGTGGTGAAGCTGTGCGCCGCGCACCGGGTGCCGGTCGTCGCCTTCGGCACCGGAACCTCGTTCGAGGGCCACACCAACGCGCCGTTCGGCGGGGTTTCGGTCGACACGAGCCTGATGAAGCGGATCGTGGCGGTGCATCCGGAGGACCTCGACTGCGTCGTCGAGCCGGGCGTCACCCGCAAGGAACTCAACGAGCACCTGCGCGACAAGGGCCTGTTCTTCCCGATCGATCCCGGCGCCGACGCGTCGCTCGGCGGCATGGCCGGGACGCGGGCGAGCGGCACCAACGCGGTCCGCTACGGCACCATGAAGGACAACGTGCTCGCGCTCACCGTGGTGATGCCGAACGGCGACGTGGTCCGCACCGCCCGCCGGGCCAAGAAGTCCTCCGCCGGCTACGACCTCACCCGGCTCATCGTCGGCTCGGAGGGCACGCTCGGAATCATCACCGAGATCACCCTGAAGCTGCACGGCATCCCGGAGGCGATCTCCGCCGGCGTGTGCCCGTTCCCCTCGATCCGCGCCGCCTGCGAGGCGACGATCCTCGCGATCCAGACGGGCCTGCCCGTCGCCCGCATCGAGCTCCTCGACGAGGTCATGGTCCGGGCCGCGAACCAGTATTCCAAGCTGGCCCTGCCCGAGACGCCGATGCTGTTCCTCGAATTCCACGGCAGCGACGCCGGGGTGAAGGAGCAGGCCGAGCGGTTCGGCGAGATCGCGGCCGAATACGGCGGCGGCCCCTTCGACTGGGCGACCAGGGTCGAGGACCGCAACCGCCTCTGGCAGGCCCGCCACGACGCCTATTGGGCCGCCGGGGCCCTGCGGCCGGGCGCCAAGTCCATCGCCACCGACGTCTGCGTGCCGATCTCCCGGCTCGCCGAATGCGTCGACGAGACCAAGCGCGACATCGAGGCCTCCGGCCTCACCGCGCCGGTGGTCGGGCATGTCGGCGACGGCAACTTCCACGTCCAGCCCCTCGTCGACCCGGACGATCCGGACGAGGTCGCCCGCTGCATGGCCTTCATCGAGCGCCTCGTCGAGCGCGCGCTCGCCATGGAGGGCACCTGCACCGGCGAGCATGGGGTCGGCCAGAAGAAGATGAAGTACCTCGAGGCCGAGCACGGGCCGGAGGCGCTCGAGCTCATGCGCACCCTCAAGCGCGCGATCGATCCGGACGACATCATGAACCCGGGCAAGATCGTCGCCCTGTGATTTCGTCCGGATAGCCGGGCCGGGCCGCTGGCGCGGGAGCGCGCGGGGGCGCAAGATCGCCCCGATTCGACGCGAAGGTCTTCCTGCGCCTTGGTCGCGCCACGGTTCTCGGACAGGCGCGCAGAAGAAAGTAGGCCCCCTTGCGCGACATCCTGACCGTCCTCGCGGCCGTTCTGATCCTGATCCTGTCGGCCGCGCTGATCGCGCCTCCCTTCGTCGACTGGGAGAGCCGGCGTGCGGTCCTGGACGACGCCTTCGCGCGCGCGGTCGGCACGGCGGTCGAGACCGAGGGCGCCATCGCCGTCCGCCTCCTGCCCTCGCCGCGGGTCCGCCTCGACCGGCTGCGCATCGGCACGCCGGCGCCCGACGCGCCGTCCTTCCTCGGCGAGGGCGTCACCGCCGAGGTCGAGCTGCCGGCGCTCCTGCGGGGCGAGGTCCGCTTCCGGGAGGCGCGGGTCGAGCGCGCCGAGATGCGCCTGCCCGTGCCGGAGAAGGGCGGCTGGCGCCTGCCGGAGCAGGTCGGGGCCCGCCCCTTCGGCGCACGCTGGGCCTTCGAGGACCTGTTCGTCGACCGGCTCGAGATCGTCAGGGTCGCGTCCGGCGCATCCGACGAGCGCTTCTTCGTCGAGGAGGTGCACGTCGCCGGCCAGTCGCTCGCCGGCCCGTGGCAGGTCCAGGGCCGCACCGACGGGGTGCCTTTTCGCCTCGCAACCGGGGAGCTGACCCCCGAGCAGACCCTTCAGGTCAAGCTCACCGGCGGCGGCGACCAGCATCCGCGCTTCGAGGTCGACGGCAAGGTCGCCTTCGCGGGAGAGGTCGAGGTCGCCGGCACGGCGCGGCTCCTCTACGGCCCCCCGGCGCAGGACGCGACGGTCGGGCTGCCGGTCGCCGCCTCGATCCAGGCCGCGTTCAAGACCGCCGACGGGGCGGTCGGGCTCGAGACGGTGACGATCGAAGCCGGCGAGATCGGCGGGCTGCGCCTCACCGGCACCGGCCGCATCGGGGTCCGCGACCCGGGCGTCGCGCTCGCCCTCGAGGGCCGGCGGGTCGACCTCGACGGCTTCCTCCAGTCCCCCGCCGGGGCGGAGCTGTGGGCGCGCCTCGACCAGGGAGGCCTACCGGCGCCGGCGCTGCCTCTCTCCGTGGACCTGACGCTGACGAGCGTCGCCCTCGGCAACGAGGAACTGACCAACGTCGCCTTCCGCGGCGGGCTCGCCGGCGGGCGGCTCGCGGTCGAGCGGCTCGAATTCGGGGCTCCGGGCCAGGCCCGGGTCGTCCTCTCCGGAGAGGCCGCCGTCGCGGCCGCCGGAGGCGCGCACGGCCGGGTGGAGGTCGCGGCGCCGGCGTCCGACCGCTTCGGCCGCTACCTCGTCCGGCTCGGCCTCTTGGCCCCGAACGGCTTCGTCGCCCGGCTCCTCGACGGGCAGCCGCTCGAGGCCTCCGCCGAGGTGACCCTGGCCGACCCGCGCGCCGCGGTCCGCGACCTGCGCGTTCGGCTCGGCGAGGCGCGGCTGTCCGGCGAGGCCCGCTACGCCGCCCCGGCCCCGGGCCGCCGCGGCAGCCTCGAGGCGGAGATCGCCCTCGCCGGGCTCGATCTCGCCCGGCTGCCGCACCTCTCCAGCATCTTCGAGGCGACGGAGGATCTCGACGTCGGCTTCGTGCTCGACGCCCGCGACGTCCGCCACGGCAAGAGCGGCGAGGCGGGGCGCATCACCGCCCGCATCGTCTCCGACGGCCCGGCGCTCCTCGTCGAGAGCCTCGACGTGCTCGACCTCGCCGGCGCCAACGCCCGCGTCAGCGGCCGCATCGCCCCGGACGGGTCGGGCCGCATCGCCGGCCGCGTCGTGGCGGCGAACGCGGCACCCCTCGTCGATCTGCTCGGGACGGTCTGGATCGGCGGTGCGGCCCGGTTCGTGCCGGACTTCGTCCGGGCGGGCGCCATCGACCTGCAGATCGCCGCCGAACGCGCCGAAGGCGGCGCGGCGCCCCGCTTGCGCACCAGCGCCACGGGGCGGGCCGCCGGCGGGACCTTCGAAGGCGAGGTCCTGTCCGTGGACGGCGCCACCGAATCGGTCGCGGTGCGCCTCGCCACCGACAATGCGGGTCACTGGCTCGGCCGCGCCGACGATCCGGCGCTGCGGCGCGCCTCCGCGCTCCGGCTCGACGCCGTGCGCGCCGGCCTCGGCCGGTTCGCGGTCCGGGTCTCGGGCGAGGTCGCCGGGGCGCGGATCGAGACCACCCGGGCCTTCTCGGTCGGCCTGGAGGAACTCGTCGAGAGCGGCGAGGCGGTCGTGAACGGCGACCTCGCGCCGTTCCTCCCGCTCCTCGGTCCGGGCGCCCGGGTCGCCGCACCGGTCCCGTCGCAGCTGCGCCTCGGCGTCAACCGGGAGGGCGAGCGCACGGTGCTCGACCTCGGCGGCAAGGTGGCGGGGGAGGGGGTCCAGGCGCGCCTGTCGATCGCGTCGGCCGCCGACGTCACCGGCACCGTCGCCGTGGACCGGCTCTCGCTGCCCTGGCTCGCCGGCGCGTTCGGCTTCGACCTCCCCCTCGACGCCGCGCCCGGCGCGACCTGGCCGGCGACCCGCTTCGGCCAGTCGAGCCCGCTCCTGCGCGGCGGCGCCGTCGGGATCCGGGCGAAGCGCCTCGACCTCGGTCGCGGCTTCTTGGGGGAGGACGCGCGCTTCACCGTCGCGCCCAACCCGGACGGGGTGGCGGTGCGCGACCTCGACATGGCGCTGGCCGGCGGGCGCCTCGCCGGCGCCTTCACGATCGGGCGCCAGGGCGGGCAGGCCTCCTTCGTCGGGGAGGGGCGCGTGCGCGACCTCGCCTTGCCCGGCCTCCTCGGCGCGAGCCCCTTCGAGGGGCGGCTCTCCGGCACGCTGCGTTTCGGCGCCGCCGGCGAGAGCCCGGCCGCCATCGTCATGAACCTGTCCGGGGCCGGGGACGTACGGATCGAGGACCTGCTCGTGCCGGCCGCCGACCCGGGGGCGCCGGCCCGGGCGCTCGACCGCGCCCTCGCCGACGCCGAACCCCTCGCGCCGGGCCGGCTCGAAGCGGTCGTCGCCGAGGAGCTGAACCGGGGGCCCCTGCGGGCGCCTTTGCTGTCGGCGCCGGTCACCCTCGTCGGCGGGGCTCTGCGCATGAGCCCGGCCGTCGCGGAGGCGGGCGCGGCCGCCTGGCGGGGCGCCCTCGCCTTCGACCTCAAGACCCTCGCCCTCGACGCCGACGGGGCCGTGCCAGCCGACCATCACGTAGGGGGCGGGGCCGGTCCATTCCCGCGGCGCGGAGGTCGCTGTGAGAGCCCCGTCGGCGTCGAGGGCGAGGGTCTTGAGGTCGAAGGCGAGGGCGCCCCGCCAGG
>DATLFZ010000142.1:0-11076 GCA_035540795.1 Beijerinckiaceae bacterium
GTCTACGCCTACGACCGCCGCACCGGCACGCGCCTGACGCCGCCGCACGCGCTCTACGCCCCGGAATGGTTCGCCGCCCTCGCCGCGGCCCGCAAGGCGGCGCCCGCGGCCGAGAAGCCCGGCACCTTCGGGGCGCTCGTCCACGCCTACCGGGACAGCCCGCGCTTCAAGCAGGAGATCGCCCCGCGCACCCGGGCCGACTACCTGCGCGTCCTCGACTGGCTGCAGCCGCTGCACGACGCGCCCCTGCACAAGTTCACCCGCGGCTTCGTCGCGGCTTTGCGCGACAAGGCGCAGGACAAGCGCGGCCGCCGCTTCGCGAACTACGTGCTCGCCGTCGTCTCGGTGGTGTTTTCCTTCGGGGTCGAGCGCGAGCTCGCGGACCAGAACCCGGTCGCCGGGGTGAAGAAGGTGCGCCGGTCCAAGACGGCGCCGCGGGCGAACCGCCCCTGGGCGGCGGAGGAATGGGCCGCGGTCACCGCCGCGGCCGAGCCCCACCTGCTGGCGCCGATCCTGCTCGGCGGGCTCCTCGGCTACCGGGAGGGCGAGGCCCTGTCGGCCCAGCGCACCTCGTGGAACCGGCGCACCGGCGTGCTCGAGCGCATCTCGGCCAAGAGCGGCAAGGAGGTGAGGGTGCCGGCGCCGCAGGCGGTGGCGGACGCGCTCGCGGCCCTGCAGCCGCACGACGCGACCACGCTCCTGGTCAACTCCCGCGGCCGGCCGTGGACGGAAAACGGCTTCCGCTCCTCGTTCTTCAAGCTGATCGGCCGCCTCGAGGCGGACGGGAAGATCGGCCCCAACCTCACCTTCCACGGCCTGCGCCACACGGTGGCGACCCGCATGCGCGAGCTCGGCTACGACAAGGACACGATCGCCGACATGCTCGGCCAGGCGACCCCCGGCATGGCCGCCCACTACTCCCGCGAGGCCGACCTCGCGCCGAAGCTGCGCGGCGTGGTGAAGAAGCTGGAGCGGAAGATGAAAAGATGACCCGCGGCTATCAGAAGACCTATACGGCCAAAGGGAAGGTTTATTCCTACTTCCGCCCGCCTCGGTCTCTCGTCGGCGTCGCCCCGACCTCGATCAGGGTCGAACCCGGCGATCAGTCCAAGATTGCCGATCTCATTGCGCACTACCGAGGTGCCAGGGAAGACCTGTCGGAGAAGGCGCTCAAGCGCCATCTGCGCTTGATGTGGGGCAAGGCGCGGTGGCGCGCCGGCAAGCTCGGGCTCGCCTTCGAAATCACCAAGGAGGATGTTCTTGCGCTCCTGGCCAGCCAAAAGCTGCGCTGCGCCATGTCAGGGCTGCGCTTCGACATGCGCGCCGTGGAGGGCGGCTATCGAGGGCCATACCGGCCCAGCATCGATCGGATCGAGGCCCGCGGCGGCTATACCCCGGACAACGTCCGGCTCGTGATCGTCGCGGTCAACACCGCTCTCGCCGATTGGGGCGACGAGGTGTTTTGGTAGGTCGTGCGCGCGGCGTATGGCCGCCGGTTTGGAACAGGTTTGGAACAGAGCTTGTCTAACGGGATGTCTAACAGGCGTAACGGGGCTGAACACCTGTGACAACTGTTCCGTCTAACCCCTTGAAAATACTGTGGCTGGGGGACTAGGATTCGAACCTAGACTAACGGAGTCAGAGGCCCATGTTGTGCGAGGTTTTGCAGGCACTTGGCTCCCGGGGAACCGTCTAACCACAGCCCGGATCATTGAGGAATTCGGCGTGTTGTCTAACTTTCCGGGATGGCCGAAGCCCGCTCGCCAACGATGGCCGCGCTGCGCGCGCAGGGCTATGCGGGCCTGCGCATCACCTGCCCCGGTTGCCGCTGGATCGTGATCACCTGGTGGGGCCTGTTGCGGGTCCCCGACGACGCCCGCCTCACCGAGATCGTGCCGCGCCTGCACCACCGCTGCGGCGCCCGGCCGGGGCCGGCCGACGTCCGGCCGTATCGGCAGGGGGAGGAGCAGCCGCGGATGTTCGCGGCGGAGCCGTCGCAGCCCCCCTGATCTCCCCCGCCAGCGCCGCATAGCCCGCCCCGTCGACATAATCGTCGACGTTCGGCGCGCCCGTGTAGCGGCGGGCGATCTTGAGCCCCTCCATCAGGTTCGCCACGTCGTGGGCGTCGAGGGGCCGGGCCGGGGCGGCGCCGCCGGCGGCGAGGATGCCGTTCCAGACCGCGGCGACCGCCCCGAGGCTCGCGGCCGCGCTCCCGTGCGTCGCCTGGCGCTCCCCGCCGACGATGGCCGCCGCCCGGCGCGCGATCGCGCCGGCCCTCACGCCCACCACCCCATCTTCCGCCCCAAGAGCTTGATCCACGTCCACACCACCCCGTTGTCCGAAAACAGCAGCGCGCCCAGGCCGGCGCCGCCGGTCCCGGCCGCGCCGCCCACCTTGAGGGCGAGCACCGCGCCCGCCCGCTTGTGCTCGGCGACCGCCGCCGCCAGCCCGTCGACCTTGCCGTCGAGGCCCTCGACCCGCCCGTCGAGGTCCTGGACCCGGCCGGCGAGGGCTGCGTGGTCGCGGGCGAGCTCGGCGTGGTCGCGGATGTCCTTCGCCAGCGCCGCGGTCAGTTCGTCGAAGCGGCGACCGCCGGAATCGAGGCGGGCGGTGATCCCGTCGAAGCTCTTGACCGCGTTGCGGTGGCGGGCATCGGCCGCCTCCCGCGAGGCGACCTGGCGCTCGCGCACCTCCACCACCTCGCGGGCGAGCCCGCCGAGCTCGCCGCGCATGCCGCGCAGCTCGGCGAGGATCAGGTCCGTCACCTTTTCCATGCAAGCGGCCCCCCCGCCGTTCATGGGTTTGCGTCGTGCCGCGGGGCCCTCCGGGGGCGGAACGCGGCGGCTTTCAGTCGGGCCGCTCGCCGGCGAGGCCGGCGTCGCGTTCGGCGTAGAAGCGCACCACGGCCGCCTGGCGGGCGCCGCAATCGGCGAGCGCCGCGCGATCCTGGGCCCAGCCGCGCTCGACGGCGCCGGCGCTGAGGACCCCGGACAGGCGCGCGGGCGGCGCGCAGGGCCGGGTCAGCTCACCGGGCGGGGCGGCGTGGCGCAGCTGGGGGAGGCCCCCCGATCCGGTCGAGGCGCTGCACGCCCCCAGCATCAAGGCAAACCCGGCCGTCGTGAGCGCGCGAAGCACGGTCGATCTCCTCTTTCAGCCTCGTGTGGGCGGCGCGCTCGGCCGCGATGGCGTCGGCCATCCGCTCGGCCTCCTTGCGGGCCGCGTCGATGACCCGGTTGCGGCGCTCCGATTCGGCGGCGGCGGCACGCAGGGCGGCGATCTCGCGGCGGGCGCCGGCATCGGCGCCGCCCTTGAGATAGATCGCCCCGGCGAGCAGGCCCCCGGCGGCGAGGGCGACCAGGACCGTCCTCACGTCCGCCCCCAGGGCAGCGGCCGGCCGGCATCGTCCCAGCGGGCGTAGAGGGCCCACAGGGCGCCGAGCACGATCAGGCCGCCGACGAGGAGGCCGAAGACGGTGCCGGCCGAGAGGTGTCCCTCGGCCTTCTGCAGCTCGGTCGCCGCGTCGACCACGATGGCGGCGCCGCCGGCGGCGGCGGCCCCGGTGCCGGCGGCGGTGCGCGAGGTCGACAGGTTCTCGACCGGCTCGTGCTCCGGCTCGAAGCGGGTCTCGCGCAGGGGGAACGGCGTGCCCCAGCGGCGCGGGCGGCCGCAATCGATGTGCATGAAGCCGGAGGCCGGGTAGGAGCCGAAGCCGGTGAAGCCGCAGGCCCGGGCCGCCTTCTCGAAGGCGTGCGGGTCGTGGTTGGCCATGGACACGTCGAAGGCGTCGCCGAGCATGTGGCGGCTCGCCTTGGCGCCGCCGACGCGGCGGTTGTGCTCCGGCGAGCGGTAGGCCGAGCGCACGATGAGCGGCTTGCCGAGCCTCGAGCGCAGCTTCTGCAGCCGGTCGAGGGCGTCCTCGTCGACGACGAGGCGGCCGGTGCCGCGGCAGGCGATCTCGGCCGGGGAGAAGGACGGCCAGCGCCAGGCGGCGGCCGGCACGTCGCGCCAGGAGGCATAGCTTTGGTTCATCGGGGACCTCTCACAGAAGCTGCGCGGCGACGGCGAGGACGTGGGCGGCGACCGTGGCGAGCACGGCGAGGACGGCGGCGGCGCCCAGGGCGAGGAGCGTCCAGAAGGCGCGGGCGGTCACGGTCAGCCGGCGACGGCCTTCGGGCGCAGGCGCACCGAGGGCATGGGCGTGAACAGGCAGTTGACTTTCGACTTCGAGACCCAGCGGCCGGCGTGCCCGCCTTCCTCGGTGAATTCGGGCTGCGAGCAGGCCCAGTAGCCGCCGTCCGGGCTGTAGCCGGTCCGGACCGCGACCTGGTCGGTGCTGACGATCTGGAAGCGGTCGCCGCCGAGGTCGACGATGTCGTCGGGTGCGATCTCCCGGCACCAGTCCGCCGTGACGCAGCACTCGTGCGGGATCCAGGACAGGAGCCACGTGTGAAGCTCGGTGTGGTGCGCCCGCGCCGGGGCGAGCGCCGCCACCAGGACCAGCGCCACCAGGGAGGCGAGCACGATCATGCCGCGCATCCACGCGGCCGCACGTCGGGACATGGGCAGGCTCCGAAGGTCAGGAGGGGTCGGGCAGGCCGAGGATCAGGCGCGCGAAGGCCCGATCGGCCTCGTGCGCGGCGCGGCAATGGTCGCGCTCGCCGAAAAGGGCGCGGAACAGGGCGTCGATGCGTCGCCGCCGGCGCGCCCAGACGGGGTCGAGCACGCCCTCGCGCCAGGCGCGGCCGCTCACGGTCTCGTCGGGCGAGCCGTCGAAGAGCCACACGTTGGCGAGCTGCGATGCGAGCGTGAGCGTGCGGGCGACGCGGGAGGCCCGGCCCTCAGACCGCGAGCTCGTCGGCGGCGCGGAAGAGGCCATCGACGATCTCCGCCGAGAGGCCGAGGTCGGCCGCGAGGCTGTTGAGGAGGGGCGAGGCGCGGTGGATGACGTGCGCCCGGGTGAAGGCCTCGGTGGCGACGAGGCGCGCGCCGTCCGGGAGGGCCGCGATCGCCGCCTCGGTGGCCTCGAGGATGGAGCGCCCGTCCGGGAGCTGCGCCGCGGCGAGCACGATGCGGGCCTTGAACAGGGGCACGCTCGCCGGCACCGGCTCCGGCGGCTCGGCCGCGGCGATCTCGGCCGCGCTCGGTTGCGGCAGAGCGGACAGCCATTCCGCGATGTAGGGCCCGCGCCCGTCGCTGTCGTCCTGGACGCGGAAGTCGCCGGGCGGCTCGCCCGGCAGGCCGGTGTGCGGGCGGAAGCCCAGCCAGATCAGGCGCTGCGCCAGCATCAGATTTCCTCCGCTTCGAAGAAAGTCAGGAACGACAATCCGTTGACCGTCGTCGTCCCGCCGTCGTTGAGGATGTAGAGTTCGAAGTAGTCGGTGCCGTTGGCCTCGATCAGCGCCGTGCCGGCCAGGCTGACGTTGCCGGTGCCGGAGGCGTTGACGGCGGCGAGATAGGGCCGCCCGCCGGCGTTCACCGTGCCGTTGCGGGCGAGCATCAAGAGGAGCTTCTGCTGGTCGGCGAGGCCCGCGGTGACGTGCGCCGCCGCCGAAATCCGGTAGCGCCCGGCCGGGGGCGTCCAGCGGCTGTTCGTGGTGTCGTAGAAGGAGCCGATGTTCCAGTCGGCGGTCGGGAAGGTCAGCTTGGTCGCCGTCGAGGCCGCGATGCCGGTCTGGTCGGTGCCGCCCTTCGTGGCACGGAAGCTCGGCCGCCCTTGCGGCAAGCGCACGACGCCGGTGGTCTTGTTGACTTGCAGCGCCGGGATGAGCGCGCCGTCGGCGGCGAGGGTGGCGCCGACGCCGAAGGCGACGTTGCCGGCGCCGTCGTCGCCGATGCGCAGGCGGGCCGCGCCCGTATCGACGTAGGCCGAAACGAAGGGGTTGGTCGATGCGCCGCGCGTCTGGACCTGATCCAAGGCGCCGAGCACCCGCGACGACGGCTGCCCGGAATAGCGCCACACGGCGTATGAGAGCCCGCTCGCGGTCGACCCGGCATAGTTCGACGCCAGCGTGAGCGAGGTCGCGCTGTTGACGCTCTGGATGAGGTAGGGGACGCCGGCGATGACGATCCAGTCGCCGCCGACGATCTGGAAATCGGACCCGACCACCCAGGAGGTGTTCGTGCCGACGACGGCGGCCGAGCCGTTGGTCACGGCGATGGTGCCGGTCGTGTAGTTGGACACGCGTGCGGTCATGGGTTCTCGTCCTCGGAAGAGGGGCGGCAGGGACGCGCGGGCGCGTCAGGGTTTCGGGTGGCGGCGCTTGACCTCGGCGCAGGCGTCGAGCCAGGCGAGCGTCTCGGGCGGCAGCGGCTTGCCGTCGCGATAGGCTGCAAGGCCCTTGGCGATGGCGTCGAGCGCGTCGCCGACGGGGGGGTAGGCGTCCCGGCGCCTCAGTCGCACGATCTCCGGCCGGGAGGGGCCAACCACGAGCCGGGGCATCAGGCGACCTCGATCGTGTAGGAGGCCCGCTGCCACGGGAAGCCGGACAGGTTCACGTGGTAGGTGCCGGGCAGCGGAAAGACGAGATCGAGGTCGCCGCCCGCATGGATCGCCGTCACGGCGAAGGCGCCGAAAACCTCGACCTTGGTCCCCGCCGGCAAGCCGGGCACACGGATCGGCTCGTCGACCGCCGCGTCCGTCTTGGGCAGGGCCGGCAGGAGCGGGCGCGGCACGACGCGCGGCTCGTCCCCGGAGAGGTCGACGTAGTGGCGCGAGGCGAAGTCGACCGGGGCCTCCCGGTCGAGGATCAGGACCCGCTTGCCCTTGTCGAGCAGATCCTCGGCATAGCCGATGCCGCCGATTTGGTTCGCCGTGATGAAGCCGTCGTCGCGGTATTCGATCCAGCAGACGACGGGTGCGAAGTAACGGGGGTTCATTTCTTCAGCCCGATGACGATGATCTGCACGGTGAAGTCGCCCGAGTCCGTCGTCGAGAACCCGAAGGTGTACGTTCCCGTCGAGGGACCGACGTAGCGGTGGGCGAGCGAGGCGGCGACGGCGAAGTGGTTGACGGTGACGGCCCCGCCGGCGGCTTGCGAGACGGTGGTTCCCCAGGGCGCCGCGGCGGTGATGAACCCCTCGATCCCGGGGCGGCCCATCGAGATGGTGTTGCCGGGAGCCGTGGCCGTCGTGGCGGCGGGTGCGAGCACCCCGATGATGCTGACGAGCTCGTCGGCCTGCAGCGCGACCTCGATCTCGACGGACCGGGCTTCCGTGGCGACGTTCGACCGCACCGTCGAGATCGCGCCGTCCGCGACCTTGAGCGTGGTGACGGCGAGGTTGTCGATATGCGCCGTCTGAACCAGGAGGTCGATGACGATCACCCGGCCGCCGGCGGTGATCTCGAACGGCGCCTTGACGTGGCCCGCGCCCTGGACCCGCAGGTTGTCGACGTTGAAGATCTTGCGCGTCGCGCCCCCGTCCAGGAGCTCAAGGGCTTCGCCAGCGGAGAACTCCTGCTCGCCGACGATCGACCGCAGGCGCTGTTCCAGGCGCACCGCGACGCCGGCGCCGCCGGCCACCGCCGCCATGAGGAACTTGCCCTCGCCGGTGGCCTCGCTGGCGCGGGCGGTGACGGTGGTGACGGCCCCGGCGAAGGAATCGATGTCCCCCATCGCGTCCGTGACCCGGGTGTCGAGGGCCTGGATCGCCGTCGCCTGGCCGGCTATGTCGCCCTCGGCGTCGTCGAGGCGGCTGTCGAGCGCGGTGAGCGCCGCGGCCTGCGCCGTCGTGAGGCTGACGAGGTCCGGGATGCGCTGGTCGTCGGCGACCACCCACGACGACACGCCCGGGGCAGTGGCGCGGTAGAGCTTGCGGCCTTCGTCCGTGCGAATCCACAGGTCGCCGGCCCGGAAGGCGCCCGGCGCCGGCGCGTCCTGGACGTAGACGACGTTCTTGCCGTCTGCGGTCTGCTGCGCCGTGGTCACCGAGGTGGAGAGCCCGGAAATGGCCGTCGCCTGCCCGGACACATCGTCCTCGAGGTCGTCGACCCGGCTTTCCAGAACCGCCCTTTGGCTCGCCTCGGCCGCGATGGCGCTCGCCCGCGCGCTGGCCTCGCTGGTGACGGCGGCGATGCGGCCCTCCTTCTCGGCCACCAGCGCCTGCGAGACGACGGCGGTGGCGACGCCGTTCTTCACGGTCGCCTCGCGTACCACCTCGATCGAGGCCCCGGTCAGGGCGACCCGGCGCCTGATCTCGTCGTCGACCCGGCCGCGCTCGACCGCGGCGAGGAAGTCGGCCAGCGTCGAATCGTCGGAAATCTCGACCTGCTGGACCTGGATGCGGGTCTGGTCCGTGGCCGTGAGCCCGCCGCCGGCGGCGATCACCTGGACCTGCTGGTTGACCGCCGAAATGTCGTCGCCGAGCTGCGCCACGGCCGTCTGCCGGGCGCTCGCCTCGGCCTCGTCGCCCTGGACGCGGGCCAGGGCCTCCTCTTCCACGGACGTGGCGACCCCGGCGATCTCCGCATGGAGCGTCGTCGAGGTCTGCGCGAGCGCGCCCTGCAGCTCCGCCTTGACCTGATCGATGCGCTCGATCCCGGCCGAGAGGGGATTTAGGCCGAGCGCCACGTCGGCCCGGATCGCCACCGCCGTGCGGGTGCTCGCCGTGAGTTCCCGGTGCCGGGCGACGGCGGCGATCACCTGCTCGGCGAGGATGTCCTCGGTGCGCGAAAACTCCTCGACGGCGGCCCGCAGCGCCCCGGTGAGATCGTCGAAGCCGACGACGCCCGGGCGCAGGTCCTCGGCCACGTGCGCCACCGCGGCCTGGTGCACGATCACCTGCGCCGTCGCCTGCGCCGCGGCGACCGGGAAGGTGGTCTCGACGGTCCGGGGCGGGTTCGTGACCGGCGTCGCCCGGGCCTCGTAGATCTGGCCGGCGACGATGCCGTCGGTGATCGTGCACGCGCCGGTGACCGGGAAGGGCCATTCGAAGGCCTGCCAGGGCGCGTCGCCGACCCGGCGGTAGTCGATGCGGACCCCGACGACGGTCGGATCGTCGATGGCGATCCAGGTGCCGCGCAGCGCCGGGATTTGCGTGCCGTCGGCGCCTTCCACGGTCGCCGTCTCGACGGCGAAGCCGGACACCACCGCGAGTTCGGGCCCGCCGGAGGCGAGCGGCTGCGGGTTGGCCGGGTCGAGCTCGTCGGTCGCGGCCGTCCAGGCATAGACCGCGGAATCGACCTCGCGGAGGTGCAGCTGCACCCGCCAGTCGGGATGGAGCACGATCTGCTCGATGCGGAAGGTGCGCCCGACATGGCCGAACACGTCGGAGGTCCAGGCGATCCAGTCGCCGGCCTCGAGATAGGCGAAGCTGCGCCCGAGCGTGACCACGTGGCTGCGCTCGCGCCGGTCGAGCCGGCGCATGATCTCGAGCACGCGCTGGCCTTGCGTGCCGGAGCCCACGTAGTCGAGGTCGTAGGATTCGGCCCGGCGAAAGCCGCCGTCGAGGGCCTCGTCGGCGGGCGACCAGCGTGCCGGCACGTCGGTGCGCTGCCAGAGCGCGGCCGGGTCGGCCCACTGGCCGGTGACCTCGTTCGCCTTCTCGCGCCGGCTCGTGTGGCGCGAACCGGCGAGTTCGGCGTCGGCGATCAGGTCCGCGTCGGTGATCGCCGCCACCGCCACCTGCGGCACGCCGGGCGTGAGGGCGTAGCGGCCGGACAGGTCGGGCACGTCGCCGGCGCAGGCGAGCGTGAACTTCTCCAGGACGCTGCGGTGCGTCTGCGACGCCTCGACGACGGCGGCGACCCGGTAGCGCGGCTCGGTGCCGCCGCCCTTCAGGGCCACGGCCTCGTCGCAGGCGTTCATGGCCGCGACGGCGCGGTCGTGGTCGATGTCCGCCGCCGACAGGCCGACGCCGAACAGGGGGTGCCCGTCCGGGCCGGGCGCGATGCCGCGCAGGTAGTTGTAGCGGGCGACCTCGAGGTTGTCGGTCCACTCGTAGGTGCTGCGGTCGCCCCAGCGGTGCGCGCCGGACCCGCCCGGCATGGTCGAGTCCTTGCGCGGGTCGTAGAGGCGCGCCCCTTTCAGGTCGAACAGGAAGGTCGGGACGCCGCCGCCCTTGAAGGTATCCTGGTTCCAGCCGCACTGGACGATGACGTAGGCGATGCCGTCGCCGCGGTGATCGGCGGTCCATTCCCCGTTCGGGGCGGCGTCGATCAGAAACTGCGCGGCCTCCTGGGAAGCGGTGCCCGGGAACCAGGCGATCGCCATGTCGCCGTTGTATTCCGGCGGCACCTGGTAGGAGGCGGCGGCGCTCGGCGTCCAGGTGACCGGCTTGCCGTCGACGAAGATGCCCTCGAGCGAGGCGCATTCGTGGTCGGCGAGCGCGATGACGAGGTGGAGCGTGGCGTTGTTCGGCCCGCTGGTGCACCAGTAGACGAGCGAGCCGGCAACGGCGCGGCGGCCGAGGATCAGCGTGCGCGGATGGGTCGGGTCGGCCGAAAGGGTGAGTTCGGTCCCGCCCGGGCCGGCGTCGCGACGATCTTCCTGCCGGCGCTTCTCCTTGGGGGCGAGCGCGCGGGCGGCGAGGGAGAGGCCGGCCGAGATGGCGATGCTGATGAGCCCGCCGCCGATGGCGCCGGCGACCGCCGTCGACACGCCGAGGCCGGAGATCAGCGCCGTGAGGCCGATCGCCGTCGAGATCGGCTCCGCCTGCGCCGGCAGGGCCGAGGCGAGCAGCAGGGCGAGCGCGAGAACCGGCAGCATCATTCGACCCGGAAGGCGCGCAGGATGCGCGAGCGCGGCAGGCGGGCGAGGCGGGCGAGGTCGCGGGCGGCGACGTCGGCGCCGAGCACGACGCCGCAGGTCTCGCCCCCGGCTTCGTTCGGCACGATGCAGAGATCGCCGACGCGGGCGAGCGCCGGGGCGATCTCCGGGAAGCGGGAGGCGAGCGCGTCGCCATAAGAGGCGAAGCCGCGGCGTTTCATGGCGCGCCGGGCGCCGAGCGCCGTCTTGAGGCGGCGCGACCGCGGATAGGGATTCTTGCCCGTCTGCGCCGCGGCCGCGTCGGCGGCGAAGGTCATGCAGTCGGACGCGCCCCAGGAAAACGGCAGCGCGTCGTGCGCGGCCACCGTCTCGG
>DATLFZ010000143.1:0-4788 GCA_035540795.1 Beijerinckiaceae bacterium
GGCACCGACCCGCAGGAATGCAGGTTGGGGTCGATCAGCGGCCCGAGCGCCCGCGCGCATTCCAGCCACGGGTCGAGGTCGAGGCGCAGCTCGCGGGTGAGCGCGAGGTCGGGCCGCTGCCCGGTCGCGACCACCACCCGCTCGACGGTCAGCGTGCGCGGGACACCACCGCGAAGCAGGCGGGCCGCTCGGGCTGCGGCTGCGGCGCTGCGGCCTGAAAAGGGCGGCGCACGGCCGAGCGGTCGCGGCCCGCGCCCCCCATCCGGGATTCGCATAAGGTATATTATGGAACTGAAGGCCGGCTCTCGAACGGGGATCATGCCGTCCAAAACGCCGCGATGTTCAAAGACTTGCGGGCGATCGCTCGCGCAGCCGAGTGGTCACGGCAGCGCGATGCGCATCCCGTCGTAGGCCGGCTCGACCCCGTCCGGCAGTTCCCGCGCCAGCGTGGCATAGTCGAGGTCGCTGTGCAGGTTGGTCAGGACGGCCCGCCGCGGCCGGACCCGTTCGATGAAGGCGAGCGCCTCGGACACCGAGAAATGGGTCGGATGCGGCGTGTGGCGCAGCGCGTCGAGGATCAGCACATCGAGGCCCAAAAGATGCTCGACGCTGTCCTCCGGCATGGCGCTCACGTCGCTCGCGTAAGCGAGGTCGCCGAACCGGAACCCGAGCGCGCGGATGCTGCCGTGCTCCATGCCGAACGGCACGCCGGTGACCGGCCCGCCCGGACCGTCGATCGTCACCGGGACGCGCTCGACGAGGCGATGCTCGGTCAGGATCGGCGGGTACTCGCTGCCCGGCGGCGTCTCGAAGCAATAGCCGAAGCGGTGCCGCAGGAGCTCCGATGTCGCCTTGTCGGCGTAGACCGGCATCCGCCGGCGCATGTGGATGACGAGCGGGCGGAGGTCGTCGATGCCGTGCGTGTGGTCGGCGTGCTCGTGGGTGTAGAGGACCGCTTCGAGCCGACGCACGCCGGCCTCGAGGAGCTGCTCGCGCAGGTCCGGCGAGGTGTCGACGAGGACGGCCGTGACGCCGTTCGGACCCGTCCGCTCCACGAGCAGCGAGCAGCGCCGACGGCGGTTCTTCGGCTCGGCGGGATCGCACGCGCCCCAGCCGGACCCGACCCGCGGGACGCCGCCCGACGAGCCGCAGCCGAGGATCGTGAAGCGCAGGCTCATGCGGTCGCTTCGAGGACCCGGTCGGCCGCCGCCGCCTTCCGGAACAGGCGATAGAAGTTTTCGGTCGTCAGGCGGGCCATCTCGTCGGCCGAGCATCCGACCACCTGCGCCAGCGCCGCGGCCGTGTGGGCCACGTAGGCGGGCTCGTTGCGGCGGCCCCGGTGGGGCTCGGGAGCGAGATAGGGCGCGTCGGTCTCGACGAGGAGCCGCTCGCGCGGGACCCGGGCGGCGATCGCGCGCAGCTCCTCGGAGCGCCGGAACGTGACGATGCCGGAGAACGAGACGTAGAACCCGAGCTCGACGCCGGCCTCGGCGAGGGCGGCGCCGGAGGAGAAGCAGTGCAGGACCGCGTCGAAGCGCCCTCGCCCGTGCTCCTCGCGCAGGATCGCGATCATCTCCTCGTCGGCCTCGCGGGCGTGGATCACGAGGGGCAGCCCGGTCTCGCGCGCGGCGGCGATGTGCGTGCGGAAGACGCGGCGCTGGATGTCCCGCGGGCTGCGGTCGTAGTGGAAGTCGAGGCCGGATTCGCCGACCGCGATGCAGCGCGGATGGGCAGTGAGCGCCGCGATCCGCGCGCCCGGCACGTCCGGCTCCTCGCCGGCGTGGTGCGGATGCGTGCCCACCGTGAAGAAGACGCCGTCGTGGGTTTCGGCCAGCGTTCGGTAGGTCTCGTAGCGGCCGACATGGGTCGAGATCGTCGCGATGCGGCCGATTCCGGCCGCCCGGGCGCGGGCGAGGACGCCCGGCAGGTCGGCCGCGAGGTCCGGGAAATCGAGGTGGCAGTGGCTGTCGACGAGCACCTCAGGCCTCGGCTTCCACGATGCGCGGGAAGATCGCCTGCGGCGCCGGCAGCGCCGTCCCGGGCGTGAGCCGCGGCGCCTCGCCCACATGGGCGAGCAGGCGCTCGTCCGCCGGCACGGCGAGCAGGTCGAGGAGTTTTCCGGCGGCGGTCGGGATCACCGGCTTCGCCAGGATGGCGACGATGCGCAGGACCTCGGCCGTGACGAAGAGGACGGTCTCCATCCGGGCCGGATCGGTCTTGCGCAGGGCCCAGGGCTCCTGGCCGGCGAAGTAGCGGTTCGTCTCGGCCACGACGGCCCAGATCTCGGCGAGCAGTACGTGGAGGGCGAAATCCTCCATCGCCGCCCTCGCCTTCCCGGGCAGCGCGCGGGCCGCGGCGAGGATCGCCTCGTCGGCGGCGGCGAGCGCGCCCGGCCGCGGGACGGCAGCGCCGCAATTGCGGGCGATCATCGACAGGGAGCGCTGGGCCAGGTTGCCGAGGTCGTTGGCGAGGTCGGCGTTGACCCGGTTGACGATCGCCTCGTGCGAGTAGTTGCCGTCCTGGCCGAAGGGGACCTCGCGCAGGAAGAAGTAGCGCAGCTGGTCGACCCCGTAGGCGTCGGCGAGCGCGAAGGGGTCGATCACGTTGCCGACCGACTTCGACATCTTCTCCCCGCGGTTGAACAGGAAGCCGTGGCCGAAGACGCGCTTGGGCAGATCGATCCCCGCCGACATGAGGAAGGCCGGCCAGTACACCGCGTGGAAGCGCACGATGTCCTTGCCGATGATGTGCACGTCCGCCGGCCAGTAGCGCCAGCGCGGCGCGCTCTCGTCCGGGAAGCCGCAGCCGGTGATGTAGTTCGTGAGCGCGTCGACCCACACGTACATCACGTGGCCGGGCGCGTCGGGCACCGGCACGCCCCAGGTGAGCGTCGTGCGCGAGATCGACAGGTCCTGCAGGCCCCCGCGCACGAAGCTCGCGATCTCGTTGCGCCTCGTGTCCGGGCCGATGAAGGCCGGGTTGTCGGCATAGAGCTTCAGGAGCCGGTCCTGGTAGGCGGAGAGGCGGAAGAAGTAGGTCTGCTCTTCGGTCCACTCCACGGGCGTGCCTTGCGGACCGACGCGCACCCCCTCCCCGTTCAGGCTCGTCTCGCTCTCGTCGTAAAAGGCCTCGTCGCGGACCGAGTACCAGCCGGCATAGGTGCCGAGATAGATGTCGCCGGCCGCCTGCATGCGCCGCCAGATCGCCTGCGAGGACTCGTAGTGCGCGGGCTCGGTGGTGCGGATGAAGCGGTCGCGGGACACGTCCAGGCGGTCGCACATCGCCTCGAACAGGGGCACGTTGCGGTCCGACAGCTGGCGCGGCGTGAGCCCCTCCCGGGCCGCGGTCTGGGTCATCTTGAGCCCGTGCTCGTCGACCCCGGTCATGAAGAAGACGTCGTAGCCGTCGAGGCGCTTGAAGCGGGCGATGGCGTCGGTCGCGACCGCCTCGTAGGCGTGGCCGATGTGCGGCGCCCCGTTCGGATAGGAAATGGCCGTCGTGATGTAGAACTTCTCGGCCATGCCAGCCTCGGAGGAATGCGTCAGGCGGTCCGCCGGACGGCCTCGGCGAGGTCGCCGAATGTCGCGAGGACGAAAGGCCGCTTGTCGAGGTTGTAGACTTCCACCTCGCGGGCGGAGCGCCCGACCTTTTCACATGCCTCCACCAGCGGCGCAAGGCGGGCCGGGCCGAGCGCCGCGCCCTCGCGCAGGCGCTCGGACGCCCAGCGCAGGACCAGGTCGACCACGAGCCGATAGGAGTCCTCCGCCCCCTTCCGGCCGAGGCTCTCGGCGAAGGCGAGCACGCGCTTCGGATCGAGGCCGGGCAGGCTGTCGAGAAGGGCGGTGGTCTGGCGCACCACCGCCGCCTTGTCCTCGTCGAGGAGCTCGAGGGCGCGCCGCACCGAGCCGTCGGCGAAGGCGATCGCGTCGGCGAGGGCCCCCTCCTCCGTCTCGGACCAGGGCGGACCGAGGGAGCCGATCGCGGCGCGCAGGTCGGCCTCGCCGAGGGGCTCGAGCAGGAGCTTGCGGCAGCGCGAGCGGATCGTCGCCAGCACCCGGCCGGGGGCGTGGCTCACGATGAGGAAGACCGAGCGCTCGGGCGGCTCCTCGACGAGCTTGAGGAGCGCGTTGGCGCTCGCCACGTTGAGGTCCTCGGCGCTGTCGACGATGCACACCCGGTAGCCCGCATCGGCCGCCTTGGTGGAGAACAGCGACAGCGCGCGCCGCACCGCGTCGACCGGGATCGAGGCCCGGCGCTTCTCCAGCATTTCGAGGCTCAGCACCGCGAGGTTCGGGTGCGACAGGGCCGCGACCTGGCGCGCCGCCCGGTGGTCCGGGTCGACCGCGAGCCCGTCGCGGCCGCCGCCGGCGAGGAGCGCGCGCGCGACCCGGTAGGCGAGGGTCGCCTTGCCGATCCCCCGCGGCCCGCCGACGAGCCAGGCGTGGTGGAGCCGGCCCTCCCGGATGCCGTCGACGAAGGCCTGCTCGGCGGCCGCGTGGCCGAACAGGGCCGTCTGCTCGCGGGGATGCCGCGCCAGGGCCGCTTCCTCGACGCCGTCGTCTTCCGGGTCGCTCGCCATCTATTTTCGCTTCCGGCCTTTCCGGCCCTTCCTGCCCTTGGCAGCCTGCTTCGGGGCGGGCGCGGGCGCAACCGGCGCCGGGGGCTCAACCGGTGCCGCGGGCGCGGCGGCGCCGATCTCCGGCAGGCGGGCCGCCACCACCTCCCAGACCCGGGCCTCGACTACGTCCGGATCGGCGGCGGCGTCGACCACCGCGCATCGGTCCGGCT
>DATLFZ010000144.1:0-2762 GCA_035540795.1 Beijerinckiaceae bacterium
GAACTCCGCGCTCTTCGCGCGCATCCCGGCCTCCGCCTCGGCGGCGAGGCGGGCGGCCTCCATCTCCTGCACCTCGGCGCGCAGGTCCTGCGTGATCTTCATCGAGCAGAACTTCGGGCCGCACATGGAGCAGAAGTGCGCGACCTTGTGGGCCTCCTTGGGCAGGGTCTCGTCGTGGAAGGCCCGGGCGGTGTCCGGGTCGAGGGAGAGGTTGAACTGGTCCTCCCAACGGAAGTCGAAGCGGGCGCGGGACAGGGCGTCGTCGCGCACCTGCGCGGCCGGATGCCCTTTCGCGAGGTCGGCGGCGTGCGCGGCGATCTTGTAGGTGATCACCCCGGTCTTGACGTCGTCCCGGTTCGGCAGGCCGAGATGCTCCTTCGGCGTGACGTAGCAGAGCATGGCGGTGCCGAACCACCCGATCTGCGCCGCGCCGATGGCGCTGGTGATGTGGTCGTAACCGGGGGCGATGTCGGTCGTCAGCGGGCCGAGGGTGTAGAACGGCGCCTCGCCGCATTCGCGCAGCTGCTTCTCCATGTTGACCTTGATCTTGTGCATCGGCACGTGGCCGGGGCCCTCGATCATCACCTGGCAGCCCTTGTCCCAGGCGATCTTCGTGAGCTCTCCCAGCGTCTCGAGTTCGGCGAACTGCGCCGCGTCGTTGGCGTCGGCGATGGAGCCCGGGCGCAGGCCGTCCCCGAGCGAGAACGACACGTCGTAGGCCCGCATGATGTCGCAGATCTCGTCGAAGCGCTCGTAGAGAAAGCTCTCCCGGTGCCCGGCGAGGCACCAGCGCGCCATGATCGAGCCGCCCCGCGACACGATGCCGGTGACGCGCCTGGCGGTGAGCGGCACGTGCGCCAGGCGCACGCCGGCGTGGATGGTGAAGTAGTCGACCCCCTGCTCGGCCTGCTCGATCAGGGTGTCCTTGAAGACCTCCCAGTCGAGCCTGAGCGGGTCGCCGCCGACCTTCTCCAGCGCCTGGTAGATCGGCACCGTGCCGATCGGCACGGGGGCGTTGCGCAGGATCCAGCCGCGGATGTTGTGGATGTTGCGCCCGGTCGAGAGGTCCATGACCGTGTCGGCGCCCCAGCGGATCGCCCACACCATCTTCTCGACCTCCTCCGCCGCGGTCGAGACCACGGCCGAGTTGCCGATGTTGGCGTTGATCTTGACCAGGAAGTTGCGGCCGATCGCCATCGGCTCGAGCTCGGGATGGTTGATGTTGGCCGGGATGATGGCCCGCCCCCGCGCCACCTCGTCGCGCACGAATTCCGGCGTGATGAAGGGCGGGATGGCGGCCCCGAAACTCTCCCCGTCGGCGATCCGGGCCTGCGCCTCCTCGAGCGCCGCCTCGCGGGCGAGGTTTTCGCGGTGGGCGACGAAAACCATCTCTTCGGTGACGATGCCGGCCTTGGCGAACTCGTATTGCGTCACGAGGCGGCCCGGCGCGCCCTTGCGGATGGTGCGTTCGGCCGGGCACGGGGCGACCAGCTTTTCGGCCGAGACGTTGCCGTTGTCCTCCGGCTTGACCGGGCGCGGCGCGACGGCCTCGAAGCCGCGCTTCGCGAGCCAGGCCTCGCGCACGAGGGGCGCGCCCCGGTTCAGGTCGATCGTCGCATCCGGATCTGTGTAGGGGCCGGACGGGTCGTAGACCCGCACCGGCGCCTCGGCCGGGTCGGACAGCACGACCTCGCGCAAGGGCACGCGGATGTCGGGGCGGCCCTTCGGCGCGGCGTAGACCTTTCGCGAGCCCTGGATCGGGCCGGTGGTGACCGTCTGCGGCAGGCCGGAGAGCGGCTTCACGGGGGCGTTCATGATGGATCTCCTCGGTTGCAGGAGACCCGGCGTCGGCTGCGGGGGGTGTTCGCGCTGGTTCCAGTCCCTCCGCCGGTATGACCCGGATCAGGTTCAAGGGTCACGGCGGCCACGCCGTATCTCAGCCGCTTCGCGCGGCCCCCCTCGGAACGCCGCGACTGTCGGCGCCGGCGCGCGCTTTGTCAATCGCGGGCGGTGGGAGGCGCTGCCGCTTTGACCCACAGCCCGTTCGTCCTGCTCGCCGGTGTCGTTGCGGGCCGGAGGCACCAGATGTATATTCATGATATCTATCGCGATCGTCCCATGACCGACACGGCGCGTCTCTTCAAGCACGGCCGAAGCCAGGCGGTCCGCCTGCCGAAGGCCTATCGCCTGCCCGGGGATCGCGTGCGGGTGCGGCGCATGGGGCAGGGCGTCCTGCTCGAACCCATGGAGGTCGACGTGGACGCCCTGTTCGCCGCCCTCGACCGCTATGCGGACGTGCCGTTCCTGGAAGAGGGGCGGGAGCAGCCGCCTATGCCGCCGGGTCCCGACCTCGCGTGATCTGCCTCGACACGAACGTCGCCGTCGCCATCCTCAACGGCAGGCCGCCGCCGGTTCGGGAGCGCTTTCGCGCGGCGCTCGAATCCGGCGAGCGGATTGCCCTGCCTTCGGTGGTTCTGTTCGAGCTCTCCTACGGGGCCGCGAAGAGCGAGCGGCGGACCGCCAATGCGGAGCGCATCGCCGTCTTCCTCGGCGCAGGCCTCTCGGTGCTCCCGTTCGAGGCGGAAGACGCCGAGATCGCCGGCGCGCTCAGGGCCGACCTAGAACGCGCCGGCACCCCGATCGGCCCCTTCGACCTGCTGATCGCGGCCCAGGCGCGAAGGCACCGGGCGACGCTCGTCACGGCGAACCGGCGCGAGTTCGCCAGAATCCCGGATCTCGAGATCGTCGACTGGTCCGAACCG
>DATLFZ010000145.1:0-4444 GCA_035540795.1 Beijerinckiaceae bacterium
CTACCGGCACCTCGCCCAGATGGCGTGGCCAGGGCTGTTCATCTTCTTCCTGCAGGCGGTGCAGATCGACGTGGACAAGTGGCGCCACGTCTACCTGCTGCTCGGCATCGTCTGGGGCCTCGAGGCGGCCCGCCTGCGCTGGCGCGCCGCGCGGGCCCGGGCCGGATAGCGGCGGCTCAGCCGCCGGCGATGCCCTCGATCACCACCCCGGTGCCCTCGCATTTCGGGCAGGGCGCGCCGGCGACCTTGCCGCTGCCGCCGCATTTGGGGCAGACGTTCTCGCCGGTGCCGGGGGTGCCCGGCCGCGCGTCGTCGCCCGGGCTCGGACGGGCCGCACCCTGGCGGTTCTTGTCGTCGCTCATGCGCGCTCTCCTCGCCTCGCCGCCGGCGGCGGCTCACGAGGGAAACGCCGGGCGCAGGGCGGGGTTGCGCGCCGGGCCGAACAGCGGGACGGAGGAACCATGCCCCTCGTGGCGCGCCGCAGACCCGACGAACCCTGGCGCGAGGCGGTCGCCCGCCGGGCGGGCGAACTCGGTCTCGCCGAGGCGGCCCTCGCCGCCTTCGACGCGGCGGTGGCGCAAGGACTCGCCGAGACCGAGGCCGCCTACCGCACCCTCGCCCGACTCGGCCTTCTGGTCGAGGTGCCCGACGGCCCGGTCCGCCCGCCGCGGGCGCCGTGAGCGCGCCGCATGGCGCGAGGACCGGAACGCGCTTGCGGCTCGGCAGGGCGGCGTCTATATGAGCGCCCTTGCCGGAGCACGGCTTCGGAGTGTAGCGCAGCCTGGTAGCGCACCTCGTTCGGGACGAGGGGGTCGCAGGTTCAAATCCTGCCACTCCGACCATTTCCTTCCCGCGGTCGCGGGGCCGCCCGGCGCTTGAACGGCGCCCCCCGGCACCCCAGATCGCAGGTCCGCGGCCCCTTCCGTGGACAAGGCTCCGCCCCTTTGCTAAGCGGGGCGGCGTCGGGTGTATAGCTCAGTTGGTAGAGCAGCTGACTCTTAATCAGCGGGTCCCAGGTTCGAGCCCTGGTACACCCACCAAACCGTCTCCCTGCAAATCATCGAAGATCGGCATGTGAACGCGCCCGTCGGAACGCCCGCCGGATCGAGACCGCCTGCCGAGCCGCCCCTCCCCCATGGGGGCCTTTCGCGGGGATCGCGCGCTGCGCGGCGGGCGACGTCGGCTCCGATACGTGCACCCGGCTCGCTGCCACCGATTTTCGTTATCAGGCGCAATAGATATGACGACGTGCCGCATGATGTCCGAACTTCTGCATGGCACAGGCGGTTGTTCGATCCGGCGGATCGAACAACGGTCGGCATCTTCTTCGATCTTTCTTCGGGCGACGGTTCCGTCCCCGAGCTGAATTCGAGCCTCTCCTCGCGAGAGTGCGTTCGGAGCGGCTCGGATTTATCGGAACATCCGGCGCGGGCTGGCGTTTTGGTCCCGACCGTGAAACGGCGGGCGCCTCGCCCGCTCCGACACAACAGGGAGTACACCGATGCGTAAGACCCTCGCCGCCGTCGCCACGGCGGGCATCCTCGGCGCCGGCGCCTTCGCCCTCCAGCCCGCGCCCGCCGCGGCGCAGGGCTTCGGCCCGCACGGCTGGGGCGGCCCCGGCCCGCATTACGTCCAGCGCACCGAGCGCATGCGGCCGCAGCACCGGCGCGTGCAGCCGGGCCCCGTCGCCCCGCGCTACGGCCACCGCTACCACGGGCCGCGCTACGGCTACCGCCACCCGGGCTACCGCTACGACCCCGGCGCCGCCGCGGCGGCGGGCATCGCCGGCCTCGCCACGGGCGCGATCATCGCCGGCGCCATGGCCCAGCAGCAGAACCCGGCCAACCTGCGCTGCATCCAGGGCCAGCTCGCCTTCGACCCGGCCTCCGGCACCTACGTCTGCGTCCTGCGCTGACGTCCGGGCGCGAACGAAAGGCCCCGGCGCACCTGCGCCGGGGCTTTTTCGTGGGCGGAGATGAAAGCTCAGGTGGCGCGGTAGGCGGCGCTCGCGACCTCGCCCACGAGGGTGTGGACGGGCAGCGGCCGCGGCAGGAAGCAGCCGTCGCCGGGGATTTCGGCCGGATTGAGCCACCGCGTCCGGCCGGAGGTGATGACGAGGCCGAGCCCCGGGCGCCGGGCCTGCGCCTCGCGAGCGACGTCGAGGCTGCACAGGTCGAGGTCGGCGACCAGCACGCGCACGTCGCCGCGGGCATCGAGCGTCGCCAGCGCCTCGCCGGCATCGGCGCAGACGATGACCGCGAAGCCCGCCTGACCGAGCACCGCGCCGAGTTCGTCGCGGGCGCGGCCTTCGTCGACGATCAGAACCGTGGCGTGCGCATCCATCCCCGTCTCCGTGGAACCGACGAGTCAACGGTCCCCGACGTCCCCGGGTTCTGCGGTCGGTCGCGAACTTAAGGGTCGCGAAACGGGCGCCTCGTAGGCTGCCCCGTCCGGGCGGACCGGCGGGCTTTTCGAATGGCGACGGGGCTGGCGATCGACGGAGAGGCGCTCGGGCGCGCGCAGCGCTCGGCCGCGACCGTGTTCGCGATCCGGGTCGCCGGCGCCGGGCTCGCCTATGGCACGCAGGTGCTGATGGCCCGGCTCATGGGCCAGGGGGAGTACGGCGTCTTCGCCCTCGTCTGGGTCTGGATCGCCATCCTGGGCCACGGCTCGCTCTGGGGCGTCGGCCAGGCGGTGTGCCGGCTCGTGCCCGGCTACCGGGTGCGCGGCGAACTCGCCCTCGCCCGAGGCTTCCTCGCCGGCGGAGCGGCCTTCGCGCTGGCGAGCGGCCTCCTCACCGCCCTCATCGGCGGGCTCGCCCTGTGGGGCGGAGCCGACCGGATCGGCGCGCAGCTGTGGCCCTACGCCCTCGCGCTCTTCGTCCTGCCGCTCTTCGCCCTGCAGGACTACGTCGAGGGCGTCGCCCGCAGCTTCAACTGGGCCGGCCTCGCCATCGCCCCGATCTACCTCGTCCGGCAGGGCCTGATCGCGGCCGCGATGGTGGCGGCGGTCCTCTCGGGCCTGCCGGCGGAGCCGTGGGTCGCGGTCGCCTGCACCCTCGTCGCCACCGCCGCGGCCCTCGTCCTGCAGACGGCACTGCTCCTGGCGCGGTTGCGCCGCGCCCTCCCGGCGGGTCCGCGCGCCTACCGGCCGCGGGAATGGGCCGCGGCGACGCTGCCCATCGGCCTCGTCGACCTCGCCGCCGCTTCCTTCGCCTTCGTCGACGTGATCCTCGTCGGCCTGCTGCTGCCGCCGGAGGCGGTCGGCGCCTATTTCGCCGCGACGCGGATCCTCCAGTTCGTGGTCTTCGTGCAGTTCGCCGCCTCGGCGGCGACGGCGCAACGCTTCGCGGAAGCCGCCGCCCGGGCCGACCCGGGCACTCTCGCTGCGCTCGTCACCCGCACCGCCCGCCTGTCGGCGCTCGCGACCCTCGCCATCGGCGCCGCCGTGCTCGCGGCGGCGCCGTGGCTGCTGGCCCTCTTCGGACCGGGCTTCGCGGCGAGCCTCGTCCCGCTCGCGATCCTCGTCGCGGGCATCGTCGTGCAGACCGCCTTCGGCCCCGGCGAGGACGTGCTCACCATGATGGGCGCCGGCCGTCTGTGCGCGCTCGTCTCCGTGGCTTCGCTCCTCGCCGCCGTGCTGCTCGGGCTCGCGCTGATCCCGCCCTTCGGCCTCCTCGGCGCCGCCGGCGCGATGGCGCTCGCCTGGGCGGGCCGGGGGCTCGCCTTGTGCGCCGCCGCCCGCCTGCGGCTCGGCGTCGTCACCCACGTGGTGGGGCCGTGACCGCGCCGTCCGCGGTCCCCGGTTCGGCCGCCGCCGGCGGCTTCGACCTCGCCTGGGCCGGCGCGCGGGCCGAGGCCTGGGACGCGCTCCTCGCGGAGGCCGCCTATGCCAACCCATTTCACGGCCGGGCCGTGGTCGAGGCGCATGCCGCCGCGGGGCTCGGCGCGCCGCGCTTTGTCGCGGTCCCGCGGGGGGAAGGTTTCGGGGCGCTTCTGCCGTTCCGGAGCGCGACGATCGGCTTGCGCCGCGCGCTCGCCGCCTGGACGGGACCGTTCGTGCCGAACGGGACGCCGCTCCTCGGCGCGCAGGAGATCGAGGCGAACGCCGCCGCGCTCCTCGGCGCCATGGCGGCGATCGGGCCTCTCTGGCGCCTGCCGTTCCTCGCCCTCGACAGCGCGCCCGCACAGGCCCTTTTGGCCGCCGCCGGAGGCCGGGGCCTCTCTTGCGCGGTCCTGGCGTCCTTCGAACGGGCGGTGCTCGACCGCGAGGCCGATTTCGACGCTTGGGAAAGCCGGCACCTAAGCACCAACCGGCGCAAGGACCTGCGCCGACGCCGCCGCCGCCTCGGCGAGCTCGGGGCGCTCGAGCACAGGACCGCGACCGGCGAGACGCTGCCGGCGGCGATCGATGCCTTCCTCGACCTCGAGGCGAGCGGCTGGAA
>DATLFZ010000146.1:0-2014 GCA_035540795.1 Beijerinckiaceae bacterium
CGGTTCGGACCAGTCGACGATCTCGAGATCCGGGATTCTGGCGAACTCGCGCCGGTTCGCCGTGACGAGCGTCGCCCGGTGCCTTCGCGCCTGGGCCGCGATCAGCAGGTCGAAGGGGCCGATCGGGGTGCCGGCGCGTTCGAGGTCGGCCCTGAGCGCGCCGGCCATCTCGGCGTCTTCCGCCTCGAACGGGAGCACCGAGAGGCCTGCGCCGAGGAAGACGGCGATGCGCTCCGTATTGGCGGTCCGCCGCTCGCTCTTCGCGGCCCCGTAGGAGAGCTCGAACAGAACCACCGAAGGCAGGGCGATCCGCTCGCCGGATTCGAGCGCCGCGCGAAAGCGCTCCCGAACCGGCGGCCGGGCCGCAGCGGCGGCAGAAATCGTAAACGCGGGGGCGCTACGCTGGCGGGATCGCTCCGTCCGGCCCGCCCATGCACCGCGCTCTTCTCTCGCTCCGGCTCGTCATGCTCGCCGCCTCGGCCGGCGCCCTGCTCGGGGCGCTGCTCCTGTTCGGGCTCGGCGCGGCGAAGATCGCCGGGGCCTTCCGGGCGGCGCTCGTCACCGGGGCCGAGCCGAAGGTGGCGACGGCGCTCGTGCTCGCCGCGACCGACACCTTCTTGTTCGGCGTCGTCCTGGTGATCTTCGCCTACGCCATCGCCTTCGGCTTCGTGCTGCAGCCGTCGCCGGCCCTGCGCGCGCGCATGCCGGCCTGGATGCACATCGGCGGCATCGGCGAGCTCAAGCACACCCTCGTCGGCGTGATCGTGGTCTATCTCGTGGTCGATTTCGCCACCGACCTCGCCGAACGGGAGGCGCCGCTCGCGTGGGAGACGCTGGTGCTGCCCGCGTCGCTGGTCCTGATCGCCGGGGCCATGCGGCTCCTCGGCTACGGCCACGAGGCCGCGCCCGAGGCGTCCCGGCACGGCGAGGAGCCCCGTTAGGGCCCCTCCCGCAGAGCCGGGAGGGTGGTCTCGAGGAAGCCGGCGAGGTCGTTGGTGATGTGGTCGATGTGCGGCGCCTCGACCGCCTCCTGCTCGAAGCTCTCGCGGAAGGGGTCGATGGTCTTGGGGATGACCAGCGTCGTGGTCATGCCGAGGTCGTGCGGCACGACGAGGTTCTTGGCGATGTCCTCGAACATCGCCGAGCGGGCCGGCTCGATCCCGTGCCGCTTCAGGAAGAGCTCGTAGGCGCGCCGGTCTGGCTTCGGCACGAAGCCGGCATCGGCGATGTCGAACACGTCCTCGAAATGGTCGAAGATGCCGAGCTTCATCGCCACGGTCTCGGCGTGCTTGCGCGAGCCGTTGGTGAGGATGAGCTTGCGCCCGGGCAGGCGCTCGATGGCGAGCCCGAGGAGCGGGTTCACCTCGATGGCCGAATGGTCGATGTCGTGGGCGAAGTCGAGGAAGGCGTACGGGTCGATGCCGTGCTCCTCGATGAGCCCGCGCAGGGTCGTGCCGTAGCGGTGGTAGTAGTGCTTCTGCAGGGCGCGGGCCGAGATCCCGTCGAGGCCGAACAGGTCGGCGAGGAACAGGGTGATGCGCTCGTCGACCTGGGGCCAGACCCGCGCCTCGTGCGGGTAGAGCGTGTTGTCGAGGTCGAAGATCCAGGTGTGGACGTGGGAGAAGCCGCGGGCGTCCGAGGCCGAGAGATGCGGTTTCAAGTGAGGTGCGACGTTCATGCGCTCATCCGCGGAGCCGGGGGCGCCGCCGACTCACACGTAATGAGGCCCGCGCGGACTTAAAGATTCGCTGCCGTGCCGGTCGGGCCGGGTCGCACCCGGTCGCGCACGGCCGGCCGATCAGCCGAACAGGCGCACCCGGGATTCCTTGCGCTCCTCCGTGCCGGGATCGTCCGGCGGACGCACGGGAAAGACCACCGGCTCCGGCTGGGCCGGCCTGTCCCGGTCGCGGCGCTCGTCCCGGCCGCGTTCGGGCAGCTTCTCGACCGTGGCCTCCGGCCGGACCTCCTCGGCGCGGGGTTCCGGCGCGGGCGGGACGAGCGCCGCGACCGGGAC
>DATLFZ010000147.1:0-3521 GCA_035540795.1 Beijerinckiaceae bacterium
GCTTTTTTCCAGCCGGCCGCCCCGTCAAGGGTCTTCGACCGCCGAAGGCGGCGGGCCTGCGGCCCGCCCTTGACGGGGCGGCCGGCTGGAAACACGGGGCATCCATGCGTTCGACGGCCGGCTCCGCCCGACCGGCGACGGGTCGCGACGATCCTATCGGGCGCCCGCCCGCCGGTGCGTGGCGGCAACGAAAAAGCCGCCGGCGCGGCCGGCGGCTTCTCGATCGGCTTCGCCGGTTCAGGCGCGGACGCGGCGCTTCCGGCGCTGCTGCCCGAGGCCCATCTGCTTGGCGAGGTCGGAGCGCGCCTGCGCGTAGTTCGGTGCCACCATCGGGTAGTCCGACGGCAGGCCCCACTTCTCCCGGTACTGCTCCGGGGTCATGTTGTACTGCGTGCGCAGGTGGCGCTTCAGCGACTTGAACTTCTTGCCGTCCTCCAGGCAGACGATGAAGTCCGGGGTCACCGACTTGCGCACCGGCACCGCGGGCTTCGGCGGCTCGGCCGGCGTCTCGGCGGTGCCGTTCGCCACCTTCTTCAACGCCCCGTAGACGTCGGCGAGGAGGTTCGGCAGTTCCGCCGCCGGAACCGAGTTGTTGCTGACATAGGCGGAGACGATCTCCGCCGCGAGCTCGATGTGGTCGGCCGATGCCGTTGTCTCGTTCATGTTCGGGCTTGTCCTTTTTCCGTCCTGATGGGTTGTTCTGATCTGTCAGGCCGAAAGCACCCCCCAGCCGGTCCTTCCGGACCGGTCCCCGCACCCGACCTCGGCTTCGCGACTCCGGACTCTTTTAGGCTCCGCAGCCGCGATCGCGGGTCTCCCCTATGGCAGTTCGTGGCAATTGACAACAAAAAGCGTGGCCGCAAGGCCGGATTTCCCAGTGTACCCGATTATACAGGGTGAAAGGTCCAGAAACCGGACCCGCGTTCTTGTAGCCGCGCCGCGCCGTCCGGGGCGCTTGCGCGCGGGCGCCGGGCGGTCCAAACCGGTCCCGCGACGCCCGCCGACGCCGTGAACCGCTCCGGCGGCCACGCCGTTGTGCGCCCGGACCTTCCCTTCGTCGGAGCCGCCATGACGACCGCCCGGACCCGTCCCGAGCCGCCGCACGCGCCCCTCGTGCCGCACGAATATTCCGTGCACGGCCGCGTTCTGCGGGACGACTACGCATGGCTCAAGGCGGAGAACTGGCGGGACGTGCTCAAGGACCCGGGGCTCCTGCCGGAGCCGATCCGGCGCCACCTCGAGGCCGAGAACGCCTATACCGAGGCGACCCTCGCCGGGCTCGAGGACCTGCGCCGGGACCTCGTGGAGGAGATGCGCGGCCGCATCAAGGAGGACGACGCCGGCGTGCCCGAGCCCGACGGCCCGTGGGCCTATTACGGCCGCCACCGGGAGGGGGGGCAGCATCCCTTGATCTGCCGCACCCCGCGGGAGGGCGGCGCGGAGGAGATCCTCCTCGACGGCGACGCCGAGGCGGCCGACCAAATCTTCTTCAACCTCCACGACGCCGACCATTCCCCGGATCACCGCCTGCTCGCCTGGGCGGCGGACACCAAGGGGTCCGAGCTCTTCACGATCAGGGTCCGCGACCTCGCCACCGGCAAGGACCTGCCGGACGAGATTCTCGCCACCTCGGGCGAGGTGGTCTGGGCCGGCGATTCGGCCACGTTCTATTACGTCGAGGTCGACGAGAACCACCGGCCGGTGCGGGTCAAGCGCCACCGGCTCGGCACCTCCGTCGATGCGGACGAGCTCGTCTACGAGGAGACCGAGCCCGGCTGGTTCATCGACCTCGACCTGACGAGCTCCGGCGCCTACGTCGTCGTCACCGTGTCGGACCACGAGACCGCCGAGGTGCGGCTCATCGACCGCCACGACCCCCAGGCGCAGCCCTTCCTGGTCGCCGAGCGGACCGACAAGATCCTGTACGAGGTCGAGCACCACGGCGGCGACCTCATCATCCTCACGAATTTCGACGCGGAGGATTTCCGGATCGTCGCCGCGCCGGTGGCGAGCCCCGGGCGGGAGCACTGGCGCGACCTCGTCCCGCACCGGCCCGGGGTGATGATCCTGTTCCACATGCCCCTGCAGCGCCACCTCGTCTGGCTCGAGCGGGAGGACGCCAAGCCCCGCATCATGGTGCGCGAGATCTGGACCGGCGAGGAGCACGCGATCGCCTTCGACGGGGAGGCCTATTCCCTCGCCCTCGACCCCGGCTACGAGTTCGACACCGACACGATCCGCTTCACCTACTCGTCCATGTGCACCCCGGCGGAGGTGTACGACTACGACCTTGCGAGCCGGGCGCGCGTCCTGCGCAAGCGCCAGGAGGTGCCGAGCGGCCACGATCCCGCGGCCTACGTCAGCCGGCGCCTGTTCGCGACGGCGCCCGACGGGGCGCAGGTGCCGATCTCGATCCTGCACCGGCGCGGCATGCCCCTCGACGGCTCGGCCCCGTGCCTCCTCTACGGCTACGGCTCCTACGGCATGTCCATGGCGGCGGCCTTCCGGACCAACCCGCTGTCGCTCGTCGACCGGGGCTTCGTCTACGCCATCGCCCATATCCGCGGCGGCACGGAGAAGGGCTGGCGCTGGTACCTCGACGGCAAGCGCGAGAAGAAGCCGAACACCTTTTCGGACTTCGTCGCCTGCGCCGACGCCCTCTGCGGCGCCGGCTACACCGGCAAGGGGCGCATCGTCGCATTCGGCGGCAGCGCCGGCGGCATGCTCATGGGGGCGGTCGCGAACCTCGCGCCCGACCGCTTCGCCGCGATCGTCGCCGACGTGCCCTTCGTCGACGTGCTCAACACCATGCTCGACGGCGACCTGCCGCTCACCCCGCCGGAATGGCCCGAATGGGGCAATCCGGTCGCCGACCCGGCCGCCTTCGCGACGATCCTGTCCTACTCGCCCTACGACAACGTGCGGCCGCAGGCCTATCCGCCGATGCTGGTCCTGGGGGGCCTTACCGACCCGCGGGTGACCTACTGGGAGCCGGCGAAGTGGGTCGCGCGGCTGCGCGCCACGATGACCGGCGGCGGGCCGGTGCTCCTGCGCATGAACATGGAGGCCGGGCACGGGGGCGCCTCCGGCCGCTTCGACCGGCTCGAGGAGATCGGGCTGATCTACGCCTTCGCCCTGCGCGCCACCCGGGGCTTCGCCCTCGCCCCGGCGGAGGCCGCCTGACCTGTGGACGGGCCCGTCCCGGCGGGGTAGCGGGCGTTCTCCTTCCGTGCCAGCTTGCGGGGGGATTCGCCCGCAGCCGGAGGAACGATTTTGGCCGAGGTGCTCGCAGCCGCCGCGTTGGGGATCGCCGCGCTCACCCTGGCGCTCGCGGTCGTGATCTTCGTCCGCCTCGGCCGGCTCGGCGGCCGGGAGGACCTCACCCGGGAGGCGGTCGCCCAGCTCCTGCGGGCGGAGGCGGACCTGATCCGCCGGCACGGCGACGACCAGGCCCGCGGCCTGCGCCAGGAGCTCGGGGACAGCCTCAAGAACTTCCAGGACACCACCACCAACGCGTTCTC
>DATLFZ010000148.1:0-3313 GCA_035540795.1 Beijerinckiaceae bacterium
GAGCGCCCCTCGAGCCCTGTTCTTCGACGTGTTCGGCACGCTGGTCGACTGGCGCACCGGGATCGCGCGGGAGGCCGAGCGCATCCTCGCGGGCTCGGGGCGGCGCTGCGACTGGATCGCCTTCGCCGACGCCTGGCGCGGGGAGTACCAGCCGGCGATGGAGGAGGTGCGGGCCGGGCGCATCCCCTTCTCCAAGCTCGACATCCTGCACCGCAGGAACCTCGAGCGCATCCTGCCGCGCTTCGGCCTCGAGGGCCTTTCCGAGGACACCCTCGCCGAACTCAACCGGGCCTGGCACCGCCTGCCCGCCTGGCCCGAGGTGCCGCAGGCGCTGGTCCGCCTGCGCCGGCGCTTCCTGATCGCGCCGGTCTCGAACGGCAACATCGCCATCATGGCCAATCTCGCCCGGCACAACGGCTTCGCCTGGGATGCGGTGCTCGGGGCCGAGATCGCCCACGACTACAAGCCGAAGCCGCGGGTCTATCTCGCGGCCGCGGAGGCGTTCGACCTGCGGCCGCAGGATTGCATGATGGTCGCGGCCCACAGCTACGACCTGAAGGCGGCCGCCGGCTGCGGCCTCATGACGGCCCACGTGGCGCGCCCGGACGAAAAGGGCCCGGGCACCGGCGAGCCGGCGCCGAGCGTCCCGGTCGACCACGCCGCGCCGGATCTCGCGACGCTCGCCGACCGGCTCGGCGCCTGAGCGTCAGTTCTTCCGGATCAGCGGCGCCGGCGCGACCGCCGGGGCGTCCCACCGGTAGGTGATGCCGAGGGCGAAGACGTCGACGGAAGGCTTGGCCACGCCGACGTAATCGACGCCCTGCCACCAGGGATTCCCGCGCACCATGTTCACCGGGGCTTCCTTGATGAAGTAGTGGGCGTAGGAAGCGTCGAGGGAGAGCTGCTCGCTCCACTTGTACCCGACGCCGAGGGACACCCCGAGCCGGTCGTTGTCGGAGATGCGCGGGCTGCGCACCCGGTCGGTCACCGCCGAGAGCTCGTACGACACGCCCGCCCGCAGGGAAAGGTTCGGCGTGAAGGCGTATTCGACGCCGCCCGCCATGAAGACCGAATCCCGGTATTCGAAGTTCAGCGAGTTGATCTCGATGCCGTTGGAACGCAGGCGCACCGGAACCCGGAACAGCTTGCTCCAGAAGCTGAACTCGAGGCCGAGATGGGCCTGCAGCTGGGGTGTGAACTGGTGCGAGATGCCGAGCATCACCGCGTCGGGGAGCGTCACGTCGGCGCGGATCGGGTTGCGGCCCACGGTCAAAAGGGGCGGCGCCGCGGCCGGCAGGATGACGTTGCCGGCGACGTCGTGGCGGATCGTCGAGCGGTAGCCGAGGCCGAAGCTCGTCCCCTGCCACGGGGTGATGTTGATGCCGAGGTTGAAGCCGAGGCCGTAATCGTCTCCGCGCAATATGGAATTCGGCGCGCCGGGCAGCACGGCCGCCGCCGCCGGAACCCCGAAGGCCTGCTTCAGGTCGACCTTGAAGTACTGGATCTGCAGCCCGGCGCCGAGGGAGATCCACTCGTTCACCTTGAAGCCGACGGTGGGGGTCACGTTGAGCGAGCGCACCTTGGACGAGCGGCCGTAGATCTGGGCCGCATTGTCGAAATTCTCCGCCTTGGAGCGCAGGCCCCACGGCGCGGCGGTGCTCAGGCCGACCCAGAGCCGGTCGGTGATCTGCCAGGCGCTCGCCGAGGACGGGATGAACGACCAGTCGCCGCCGATCTCGCCGATCGGCCGCCTCAGGGCCGGGGGCAGGCTCGAATGCTCGAGGTTGTACGAGGCCTGCGGATAGACGAGGGCGAAGTTCCAGCTGCTGGTCCGGCCCGGGAACATGGTGATCGTGGCCGGGTTCCAGCGGATCGACGGCACGCCGATCCCGCCGGACGCGGCGCCGGCGAACTGGAGCGCGACGCCCTCGGCGCCCTGCCCCGTGCGCAGGTAGAAGGAACTCGCCCCCGCTTCCGTCGCGGCGGCGAAAAGGGCCGCGCCGGCAGCCAAGGCCGAAACGGTCTTCTTGGTGATGAACGTCATGGTTTCCGCCCCGGGCCGAGACGAACACGCACCTTTCCGGTGCGCCGTACGAATCGTCTCGCTGGGAGCGAGTGTGATGTCGAGACGCGCAAAGGTCACCGGCCGGCGGGCCGAAGCGGCGGGGAAACCGGTCCTTTCCCGCCGGCTGTGGCGCCCCCGCAACAGAGATGAAGAAGCTTAGCAGCCGTGCCAGGTCGGGTCGCGCTTGTCGATGAAGGCCCCGATGCCCTCCTCCGCGTCCCGCGCCATCATGTTCTCGACCATGACCCGGGTGGCACAGGCGTAGGCCTCCTCCAGGCCGAGTTCGAGCTGCTCGTAGAAGGCCCGCTTGCCGAGCTCGAGCGTGAGCGGAGATTTCCCGGCCACGATGGCCGCCATTCGGCGGGCCTCGGCCTGCGCCTCCCCGGCCGGGACGACCCGGTTCACGAGACCGAAGCGATGCGCGTCCTCCGCCCGGACCATCTCCCCGAGGAGCAGCATCTCGAGGGCGTGCTTGCGGGAGAGGTTGCGCGACAGCGGCACCATCGGCGTCGAACAGAACAGGCCGATATGCACGCCGGGCGTCGAGAAGCGGGCGTTGGCCCCCGCCACCGCCAGGTCGCACGAGGCGACGAGCTGGCACCCCGCCGCCGTGGCGATGCCCTCGACCGCCGCGATCACCGGCTGCGGCAGCTTCACGATCCGCTGCATCATCGCCGAGCAGAGGCCCAGGATGCGCTCGTAATAGGCGCGCCCTCCGTCCGGGTCGGGCCGGTGGGCGCGCATCTCCTTGAGGTCGTGGCCGGCGGAGAAGATGCGCCGGTCGCCGGCGATGATCACCGCCCGCACGGCGGGGGTCGCCGCGATCGCGTCGAGCTCCGCCGTGAGCGCGGCGATCAGCCCTTCGGAGAGGGCGTTGCGGGCCGCCGGCCGGTCGAGCACGAGGGTCGCGACCCCGTCCTGGTCGGTGCGGGCGAGGACCGGCGGTTCGAGGGGGGCGTGCAGGTTCATGGCATCGTCCGGATCGCGCGCATTCTCCGGCGCGGGCGCCCGCGGCGCAACCCGAACGAAAGAGCGAGGCGGTCGCCCGCCTCGCTCTCCACCCGGACCCGCACCAATGAAGGCATGGAGCCGGAAATCCCACGCCGGAGCCGCTGTCGGGGAAACCCCTTCCGCCGGCCCGCATGGCGGGGACGAGACGACAACGGCCCGCGGGGCCGGCCGTTCCAGGTCGAGGCGAAGAATCGCGAGCCGCCGCGGCGGCTCGCGATTCTTCGCCTCGACCTGGAA
>DATLFZ010000149.1:0-2793 GCA_035540795.1 Beijerinckiaceae bacterium
GGCTTCATCCGCGCCGCGCGCCTCATCGGCGAGGAGGGGAGCTTTTCCGGCTTCGACGGCTCGGTCTCCTTCGCCGAGCTCAACGGCTTCTTCCGCAAGGACCTGGCGGAGCGGAAGGGATGACCGACCTGTCCGGGTGGACGCCCCGGCGCCGCCCCGAGCGGCGCGTCCACGAGGGCCGCTACGTCCGCCTCGAGCCTCTCGACCCGGCCCGGCACGGCGACGCCCTGTTCGAGGCGGGCTCCGGCCCCGACGCCGAGGATCTGTGGCGCTACCTGTTCGAGCCGCCCTTCCCGGACCGGGCTTCGTTCCAGGGCTGGCTCGACAAGGCCTCGGCGACGGAGGACCCGCTGTTCTTCGCCGTGGTCGATCCGGCGACCGGCCGGGCCGAGGGGCGCCTGTCGTTCATGCGCATCGACACGAACCACGGGGTGATCGAGACGGGCAGCATCCTGTTCGGCCCGCGCATCGCCCGCAGCCGCGCCGCCACGGAGGCGATCTACCTCCAGGCCCGCCACGCCTTCGACGACCTCGGCTATCGCCGCTTCGAATGGAAGTGCGACGACCGCAACGCCCCTTCGAAGCGCGCGGCGCTCCGCTTCGGCTTCGCCTACGAAGGCCTCTTTCGGCAGCACATGGTGGTGAAGGGCGAGAACCGGGACACGGCCTGGTTCGCGATGACCGACCGGGAATGGCCGGCGCGCCGGCGCGCCTTCGAACGCTGGCTCGACCCGGCCAATTTCGACGCCGACGGCCGCCAGCGGGTGAGCCTGTCGACCCTCAACGTTGCGAGCCTCTCCGCGGGCGGCGCGCAGCCCGGGGAGGGCGGCTGGACCGTCGGGCCGGAGCTGCGCCTGCGCCGTGCCGGCCCTGCCGATCTCGAGGCGCTCCTCGACCTCCAGCGGGCGGCCTACGCGGAGAACCGCGCCATCCTGGGCGTCGAGCCGCTCCCGCTCCTCTCCGATTACGAGGCGGTCCTCGGCGCCTACGAGGTCTGGCTCGCGGAGGAGGCCGGGGCGCTGCAGGGCGCGCTCATCCTCGAGCCGCGCGACGACCTTTTGGTCTGGAGCGTGGCGACGGCGCCCGCCTTCCAGCGCCAGGGGCTCGGCACCCGCCTTCTCGCCGCCGCCGAGGGGCGGGCGCGCCAGCTCGGCCTCTCGACGCTGCGCCTCTACACGGGCGAGAAGCTCACGCACCGGGTGCGCTGGTATCGGCGCCACGGCTATGGCATCGAGCGCGTCGAGGAGCGGGACGACCGCCGGGTCGTGCACCTCGTCAAGACGATCTAGGAGACCTCCCCATGGGGCGCTTGAACGGTAAGGTCGCGGTGGTCACCGCGGCGGGGCAGGGCATCGGCCGCGCCATCGCCGAGGCCTTCGTGCGGGAGGGGGCGCGGGTCTTCGCGACCGACCTCGACCTCGCCAAGCTCGACGGGCTCGCGGCGGAGCGCCGCCGCCTCGACGTGCTGTCGACGGAAGCCGTCGAGGCGCTGGCCCGGGAGACCGGCCCGGTCTCGATCCTCGCCAACTGCGCCGGCTACGTGCACCACGGCACCGTGCTCGACTGCTCCGAGCGCGACTGGGACTTCTCGTTCGACCTCAACGTCAAGTCCATGCACCGCACGATCAAGGCCTTCCTCCTGGGGATGCTGGAGCGGGGCGGGGGCTCGATCGTCAACATCGCCTCCGGCGCCGGCTCGGTGCGCGGCATCCCGAACCGCTACGCCTACGGCGCCACCAAGGCGGCGGTGATCGGGCTCACCAAGGCGGTCGCGGCCGATTTCATCCGCAGGGGCGTGCGCGCCAACGCCATCTGCCCGGGCACGATCCAGTCGCCCTCCCTCGACGAGCGCATCGCCGCGCAGGCGCAGAGCACCGGCCAGAGCCTCGAGGCGGTGCGCCAGGCCTTCGTCGACCGCCAGCCCATGGGCCGCCTCGGCACGCCGGAGGAGGTCGCGGCGCTCGCCGTCTACCTCGCCTCCGACGAGGCGAGCTACACCACGGGCCAGATCCATCTCGTCGACGGGGGATTCGCGTTATAGTGCGGACGGAGGAGGCGATGGCCTTCCCGAAGCGCACCCTGAACTACATCCCGGCCGAGATCACGTCGAACCCGGACATCATGGGCGGCGAGCCCTGCGTCAGCGGGACCCGGGTTCCCGCCATGACGATCGTCGCCGAGCTGCGGGCCGGTGCCTCGGACCTCGACATCTTCGACGGCTACCCCACCCTGCCGTTCGACGGCATCGACGCGGTCCGGGCCTGGGCGAAGGCGAATGGCGTCGCGCTCGAACCGGCCGGCGCCTGAGGTCCGCTTCCTCGTCGACGAATGCCTGCACCGCGTGCTCGCCCGCGTGGCGCGCGAGCACGGCTATCTCGCCACCCATGCGGTCGTGGCGGGCCTCCGCGGCGCATCGGACAAGCGCATTGCCGAGGCGGCGGTGCGAAGCGGCGAGGTCGTCGTCACCAACAACGCCCGCGATTTCCGCCGCCTCTATGCTCGCTTCACCGCCCATCCGGGGCTCGTGATCATGTTGCCGTCGGTCGGCAAGGCGCGGCAGATCGAGCTGTTCGAGGCGGTGCTGCGCTTCATCGCCGCCGAGGAATCGATCGTTGATCAACTCGTCGAAATCGACCAGACCGGGCGGATCACCGTGAGGCCCTGGCCGCAACCTCTTCCCGACCCCCACTGATCGGATCTCTCCCATGCACATCCTCGTCATCGGCGCCGCCGGCATGGTCGGGCGCAAGCTGGTCGAACGGCTCGCCAGGGACGGCGCGCTGGGCGGCCGCC
>DATLFZ010000150.1:0-2233 GCA_035540795.1 Beijerinckiaceae bacterium
CCGCCCCGAGGCCGAGCGCGAGCGCGCCGGTCCCGACGAGAAGAGGAAAGCGCATGGATGCTCCTTGGGCCCTTGGGGCAGGTGCCGGTTGCGCGGATAGGTGGCGGAGTTTCATCCCCTTTGCAAGGCGGCGAAAAGGACCGCGGCGGGAGGGCCGGGCCGGGTCGCGCCGGCCCCGCTTAACCCTCCCTCAACCCTACCGGCCGATAACCGGAGGACGGCGCCTCGGCGCCTTCGGGGTCGGTTGCGTATGCGTCGTCGCTCGCGGGTCGGTTGGATGTGGGCGACGGCGGCGCGCTGGGTTCTCGGCGCGGGCCTCCTCGTCTCCTTCACCGCGAGCGCGGGCCACGACCTCTCCGCCGGCGGCAGCCGGGCCGTCCTCGGCGGGACCCTCGTCGTCCCCGACGTGCTGGTGCCGTCCTCCGCCGCGAGCGGGCTCGCCGAACTCGGCCTGTGGCACGAGGCCCGGCTGCGCTTCGACCTGCCGCCGCAGCCGCCCGACGAGTTCCCCCTGCCGCCGCGGCACGCGCTGAAGCCCGGCGCGGGGGATTACCCGGCGGTCGACCGCACCCTCAAGGGCGACCCGCTCGTGCTCCTGCGGCCGAGCCTCAGCCGCCGCGCCGGGGAAATCCGCGCCCTCCTCTCGCCGGCCTCTCGGATCGTGTTCGGCCCGGGAGAGGCGGCCTACCCGCCGGCGCTGCTCAACCCCGGCCCCGCCCCGACCGGCGCGATCGACCACGAGACCGGCTTCGTCGCCGCCGGCGGGATCGACCCCACCGCGACCCGGGCGGCCCGGGCGGAGGCGTCGCCCGCCGCCCGCGCCGGCGGCGGCACCGCCCCGGGGCCGGTCGCCGGGGACGGCGCGACGCCGTCCGTCTCCCGCGCCGCCGCCCTGTCGTCGACGACGCCGCTTCCCGCCGACGCCATCCCGGTCGAGATCGCCGCCCTGCCGGTGACCGTGCCGCGCGCGCCGGAAGAGCCGAACGTCACCGCGCGGCCGAAGGGCCCCCGCTACGCCGACCTGATCGACCCGGCCAAGCTCGCCCGCGAGCGGCGCTGCCTCGCCGAGGCGGTCTATTTCGAGGCCCGCAGCGAGCCCGAGGAGGGCCAGGCCGCCGTCGCGCAGGTGGTGCTGAACCGGGTCAAGAGCGGCCTCTACCCGTCCTCGATCTGCGGCGTGGTCTACCAGAACCGGCACCGCTACCTCGCCTGCCAGTTCACCTTCGCCTGCGAGGGCAAGTCCCTGCGCATCACGGATTCCGAATCCTGGCGCACCGCGACCCGGGTCGCGAGCGAGGTCCTGGAGGGGCGCACCTACCTCGCCGAGGTGGGCGGGGCGACGCACTACCACGCCGACTACGTGCGGCCGCGCTGGGCGAAGCGCCTCAAGCGCATGGACGTCATCGGCCGCCACATCTTCTACAAGCTGCGGCCCGGCCAGACCTGACGGTCAGGGTGAATCGTTAAAGTAAACTCGCCGGCACTGCGCCAATGCGGCGCAAGTCACGTTGGTGAATTTTACCTTAAATTCGGCTTCCGATTGCTTCTCGCAAGCAAAGCACGTTCTCCTCTTCGGCGAACGGCGTCCGCGAAAGGCGCCTCGCGTCCAGGGAGTTCGTCATGATTTCGCGTGGGATCGTTCTGGCCTCGGCGGCGATGGTGCTCGCGACGCCGGCGCTGGCCGGCGGCGGCTGCGCCACCTGCTACCGCAAGGTGGTCACGCCGCCGCAATACGGGCTCGTCGCCCAGAAGGTGATGGTGCAGGCGCCCCAGACCTACGCGCACACCGTCCCGGCCCAGTACACCACGGTCGCCGAGAAGGTCATGGTGGCGCCGGCCCGCAAGGTGTGGACCTACAAGATGGACGCCTGGGGCAACAAGATCGGCTGCTGGGTGACGATCCCGCCGAAGTTCGCGGTCCAGCATCGCACCGTGATGGTGCGTCCTCCGAAGGTCGTGCACCAGCACGTGCCGGCGGTCTACGCCACGCATCACCGCAAGGTGATGGTGCACCCGGGGAGCGCCCATTGGCAGCCGATCGGCTCCAAGGGCTACGGCTACGGCGGCCATGCGATGAGCTACGGCCTCGGCAAGGGCTATGGCGGCTACGGCGCGGCCTCCTACGGCTACAGCACGCCTTCGTACGGCTACGGCGCCGCCTCCTACGGCTACGGCGGCTACGGCGGCTACGGCGGCTACGGCTACGCGGCCGGCTACGGCGGCTCCCTAGGAG
>DATLFZ010000151.1:0-17921 GCA_035540795.1 Beijerinckiaceae bacterium
GCCGAGCTCGCCCGCCGGGTGGACCGAGACCTGGACCTGGCCGTTGGTGAGCGCCTCGACCCGCTCCTTGAAGCGCAGCGCCGCCGCGTGGTGCGTGTCGGCGGTCGGCTGGGTGTGGGCGAAGCGCAGGGTCGTCTGCGCGGAGGCGACGCCGGACGCGAACAGCGCGAGGGCGGCGAGTGCCAGGGTGCGTTTCATCAGGTCCCTCCCGTGGTTGCGGCGAGGATTGCATGCCAAACTGGGCCGGTCAACGGCTTGCAGGCTCCCGAGGGCCCGTGTAGCGTCTGGGTTGCATGCAATCAGCCGCCCTCGACACCCCCGTCGATCCGGAGCCCCGCGGCCGCGCGACCGCGGTGGCGGTGGCGCGCCTGCGCGACTGCATCGTCCAGGGCGAGCTCGCGCCCGGCGCCCGGGTCCCGGAGCGGGCCCTGTGCGAGCGCCTCGGCCTGTCGCGCACGCCGCTGCGCGAGGCCCTCAAGGTGCTGGAGGCCGAGGGACTCGTCGACATCGCGCCGCACCGGGGCGCGGTGGTGCGCCGCCTGTCCCTCGACGAGGTCGAGGCGACCATCGAGGTGCTGGTCGCCCTCGAAGGCGCCGCCGCCGAGCGGGCCGCGCGGCGCATCACGGAGGCCGAGATCGCCGCCATCGCCGCCCTGCACGCCCGCATGGCGGAGCATCACCGGGCGGGCGACCTCCTCGACTATTTCCACGTCAACCAGGCGATCCACGAGGCCATCGTCGACGCCGCCGGCAACCCGGTCCTGTCCCGCCTCTACCGGGCCGAGAGCGGCCGCATCCGCCGCTACCGCTACGCGGGCAACCTGCAGCATCCGCGCTGGGACCGGGCGCTGCGCGAGCACGCGCAGATCCTCGACGCTCTCGCCGCCCGAGACGGGGCGCTCCTGCGCGAACTCATGCGCGCGCACATGATCGCGGGCTGGCGTATCGTGCGCGGCCTCTATGCGGACGAGCTGAGCGGGAGAACCTCATGACCGAGCCGAAGCCGATCGCCGTCGCCCTCGTCGGGGCGGGCGAGTTCGGCGCCACCTTCCTCGCCCAGGCGCGGCGCATCCCGGACCTCGCGGTCCGGCTCGTCTGCGACCGCGACGCGGGGCGCGCCGCGAGCGCCGCCCGCGCCGCCGGCTACGAGGCGGCGCACTGCGCCTCCCGCGCCGAGGCGCTCGCGGCCATCGAAGCCGGGCGGGTCGCGGTCGTCGACGACATGGGGCTCATCGCCGACCTGCCCCTCGAGAGCGTGGTCGAGGCGACCGGCGATCCGGAGGCGGCCGCCGCCACCGCCGAGCTGGCGCTGGCCTCCGGCTACGACAGCGCGCTCGTCACCAAGGAGGCGGAGGTCGTGGTCGGCCCGATCCTCGCCGCCAAGGCGAAGGCCGCCGGCCTCGTCCACACCCCCGTCGACGGGGACCAGCCGAGCCTGCTCGTCGGCCTGATCGCCCGCGCCCGCCTCCTCGGCCTGCCGGTGATCGCCGCCGGCAAGTCGACCGAGTCCGACTACGTGTTCGATCCGGACCGGGAGACCGTCGCCGCCTGGGGCGACACCGTCGCCGCCCCGGGCTACGCCCGCCGCTTCGCCGACGGCTCCCGCGACGCGCTGGCGGAGCGGGTCCTGCCCGCGCTCGCCACCGCGACCCCGCCGGATCTGTGCGAGATGACGATCGTCGCCAACCACTGCGACCTCGCCCCGGACCGGCCCGAACTGCACGCCCCGGTCGCCCGCACCACCGAGCTGCCGAACGTTTTTCGCCCACGCGAGCACGGCGGCGTGCTCGAGCGCCGAGGGGTGGTCGACGTGTTCACCTGCCTGCGGCGGCCGGACGAGATCAGCTTCGCCGGCGGCGTCTTCGTGGTCGTCGAGGCGCCGGACCCGGCGACCGGGCGGCTGCTGGCCGGAAAAGGCATCCCGGGCAGCGACGACGGCCGCTACCTGATGCTGCACAACCCCGTCCACCTGCTCGGGGTCGAGGCCCCCGCCTCGATCATCGCCGCGGCGCGGACCGGCCGCGGCACCGGCGGGAATCCGCGCCCCCGCTTCGACCTGTGCGCCCGCGCCACCCGCGACCTCGCCCAGGGCGAGGCGATGCCGCTCGGCGCCCGCCACACCGTGCCGAACACGGCGCCGCTGGTGCTGCCGGCCCGGCCGCTCGGCCCCGACGCGCCCGCGCCCTACTACCTCGTCGCCGGCAGCCGCCTGCGCCGCCCGGTGAAAGCCGGGGCGGTGATCGTCTGCGGCGACCTCGACATCGAGCCCGGCCGCGCCCTCTACCGCCTGCGGCGCGAGCAGGACGCCCATTTCGCCTGAGGGACGCCCATGCGCATCGTCGACCTCACCATGCCGATCGCCCCGCATTTCCGGTGGAAGCCGGAGATCACGGTCAAGGGCGACACCGCCGCCGGCGACCTCTTCCAGGTCACCACGCTCAAGACCACCTGCCACGGCTTCACCCACGTGGACGCGCAGCGGCATTATTTCTCGGGCACGCCGACCATCGAGGCGACCCCTCTCGACAAGGTGGTCGGCCCCTGCCGCGTGCTCGATCTCTCCGGGGCGCCCGAGAACCAGGCGATCGGCCCCGACCGCCTCGCCGCGGCCGATCCCGGCGGGAAGGAGGGGGAGATCATCCTCCTCAAGACCGGCTGGGACCGGCGCCGGGACCACACCACCGAGGCCTTCTGGCGCGAGGCGCCCTGGCTCACCCGGGAGAGTGCCGAGTGGCTGCTGGCCCGCCGTCCGAGCGCCGTCGCGGTCGACTTCCCGCAGGACTACCCGATCCGCCTGCTCCTCGACGGCGAGGTGGCGCCGATCGACCAGCACGTCACCCACGACGTGCTCCTGCGCAACGGCGTGACGCTCATCGAGTACCTCGTGAACACGAGCGCGCTCACCGAGCGCCGCACCTTCCTGTGCGCGGCTCCCCTCAAGATCCCCGGCGCCGACGGCGCCCCGGCCCGGGTCTTCGCCATCGAGGGGCTCTGACCGTCAGCCGCCCTCGTCGAGGGCGGCGAGGCGCTGACGGATGCGGTCGAGGCCGCCGGAGAGGGCGGCGAGTTCGACCGCCATCGCCTGATGCATCACCTGCGCGGCCGCCGGAAACTCCTCGAGCACCCGGCGCATCAGGCTCTGCGACACGCGCATCACCCCGGCCGCGCCGCGGGCGGTCGCGGTGGCGGCCCGCGGGCCGCGGGTGAACAGGGCGTTGCGGCCGATGAGGGCGCTCGGGCCGGCGACGAAGAGCGTCTCGCCCTTCTCGTTCTCGAGCGCGATCTCGCCCTCCTTGACCACGTAGCCCCCGTCCGAGGCCTCCCCGGTCCGGAACAGGACCTGGTCCGCCTTGAGGCGCCGATGCTCGGCCGCGAAGGCGATGAGGCGGAGCGCCTCGCGCTCCATGAACCCGAACAGCGGCGCCCGCTCGAGGACGGCGATGTCGTCGTCGAGCGCCATCAGGGCATCAACTTGTAGCCGCCTGGCTCGGTGAGGAGGATCCGCGCGTGGGAGGGATTGGGCTCGATCTTCTGGCGCAGCCGGTAGATGTGGGTCTCGAGCGTGTGGGTGGTCACGGCGGCGTTGTAGCCCCACACCTCGGACAGCAGGATGTCCCGGCTCACCACCTTCTGGCCGGCCCGGTAGAGATAGCGCAGGATCGCCGTCTCCTTCTCGGTCAGCTTGAGCTTGGAGCCCTTCTCGCTGACGAGGAGCTTGGCCCCCGGCCGGAAGGTGTAGGGCCCGATCTGGAAGATCGCGTCCTCGCTCGCCTCGTACTGGCGCAGCTGCGCCCGGATGCGGGCGAGCAGCACGGCGAACTTGAACGGCTTCGTCACGTAGTCGTTGGCGCCGGCCTCGAGGCCCATCACCGTGTCGTTCTCGGACCCTTGCGCGGTGAGCATGATGATCGGGCTGCGAAAGCCGTTGCGCCGCATCACCTTGACGGCCTCGCGCCCGTCGAGGTCCGGAAGGCCCACGTCCATGATGGCGAGATCGATCCGGTCGCGCTTCGCCCGGTCGATCGCGGCGCCGGCATTGTCGGCGGTGGCCACCTCGAACTCGTCGTAGAGACCGAGCTGCTCGGCGAGCGTCTCGCGCAGGTCCGGATCGTCGTCGACGACCAGAAGTCGGCTGGCGTTGGACATCTTTCCCCTTGCGGCACCCCGTTCCGCCAGGGCTTAGACTAGTCATCCGGTGCGGCGCAACAAGGGCGGGCCCGGCGCCGTCCACCGGGAGCATCGCCGCGAACCCATGAAGCGCACCACCTGCCGAACCGTCCGGGTGTACCGCTCGCCCCTCGATCGCCGTCGCGGGCGCCTCGTCGCCGGCCCGATCGTGCTGCCCTGCGCGCTCGGCCGCAGCGGCCCGACGCACGTGAAGCGCGAGGGCGACGGGGCCTCGCCCGTCGGACGCTTCGCCGTGCTCGGCGGCTTCTACCGGCCCGATCGGCTCCCCCGCCCGCGCACGACCCTGCCAATGCGGCCGCTCCGGCCGCAGGACGGCTGGTGCGACGATCCCGGCGACCGGCGCTACAACCGCCCGGTGCGGCTGCCCTATCCGGCCTCGCACGAGCGGATGTGGCGGGACGACCGCCTCTACGACGTGGTCCTCGACCTCGACTGGAACCGGGGGCCGATCCGCAAGGGGCGCGGCAGCGCCATCTTCCTCCACCTCGCCAAGCCCGGCTTCGAGCCGACCCAGGGCTGCGTCGCCGTCGACCCGCGGGCGATCCGGCGCCTCTTGCAGCGGATCGGGCCTCGGACGCGGGTGGAGATCATCGGATAGGGGAGGACGCGCATGGCGGACGACATCGTCGCGGGGGCGACCCGCATCGGCATCGCGAGCTTCGAGGCGACGAGCGGGGCCGTACCGGAGAATTTTCGGCTCCTTGCCGAGCACGCCCCGGCGGCCTTCGCCGGCTACGGCCTCATGCGGGACGCGGTGATGCGCGACCGGAACGCCGGCGGCGCCCTCGACCTCAGGACCAAGGAGCTGGTCTTCGCCCTGCTCGACACCCTCGCCGGCCAGACCGCCGCCGCGTGGCCCTTGGCGGCGGCGATGCGGCTCGGCCTGACCCTGCCCGAACTGGCGGAGGGCCTCGTCCAGGTGCTCATGGTCGGCGGGATCGGCACCTGGAACCGCAGCGGCGCCGAGGTCCTGCGTCACTGCGCGGCGCTCGCGCAGTCGCCGCCTGCCCGGGGCTGATCCCGCCCCGCGAGCGTGTCGCGAAACGGCGCGCTGATGTCGCATTTCCGTCGCGCACGCCGCCGGCTTTCGGCGAATCATCCGCTCGCACCGGACGCGATCCGGAACGAGCGGAGAAGAACGATGGCGAAGAAGGGCCTGCTGGAGCGGCTCGAGGCGGGCCCGGTGATCTGCGCCGAGGGCTACCTGTTCGAGCTCGAACGCCGCGGCTACCTGCAGGCCGGCGCCTACGTGCCGGAGGTGGTGCTCGACTTTCCCGAGCAGGTCGAGAACCTGCACCGGGACTTCCTGCGCGCCGGCTCCGACGTGATGGAGGCCTTCACCTACTACGCCCACCGGGAGAAGCTGCGCCTCATCGGCCGGGAGGGCGACCTCGAACCGATGAACCGGCAGGCGCTCGCCATCGCCAAGAAGGTGGCGGCGGAGGGCGACGCGCTGGTCGCCGGCAACATCTGCAACACCAACGTGTTCAAGGCCGGCGACGCCGAATCGGCGAAGCAGGTTCGGGCGATGTACGAGGAGCAGGTCGGCTGGGCCGTCGACGCGGGCGTCGACTTCATCATCGCCGAGACGATCTCCTGGCTCGGCGAGGCCGAGATCGCCCTCGACGTCATCAAGCGGACCAGGCTGCCGAGCGTCGTCACCTTCGCCCTGCACAAGCAGGACAAGCTGCGCGACGGCTTCAAGCCCGGCGAGGCGGCGAAGCGCATCGAGGATCTCGGCGCCGACGTGGTCGGGCTCAACTGCATCCGCGGCCCGCGCACGATGATGCCGTTCGTGGAGGAGATCCGCAAAGCGGTGTCGATCCATGTCGCGGCCCTGCCGGTGCCGTACCGGACCACCAGCGCCGAGCCGACCTTCGAGTCGCTGACCGAGAAGGACGCGACCTGCGCGCACTGCATCCCGGACGGGCGCTCCTTCCCGGTCGCCCTCGATCCGTTCCAGACGACCCGCTACGAGATCGCCGAGTTCGCCCGAAGTGCCTACGCCATGGGCGTGCGCTATCTCGGCGTCTGCTGCGGCGCCGGTCCGCACCACGTGCGGGCGCTCGCCGAGGCCCTCGGGCGGCGGCCCCCGGCGAGCCGGTTCTCGCCCGACATGACGAAGCACTACGCCTACGGCACCGATCCCCGGCTCAAGCAGGAGAACCGGGAATACGCCAAGAACCTCTGAGCCCGCCCATGTCGCTTCCCAAGAAGGCCCGCTACGTCGTGATCGGCGCGGGCATCCACGGCCTCTCGACCGCCTACCACCTCGCCCGGCGCCTGAAGGCGAAGGGCCGGGGGGCGCAGGCCGACATCGTCGTCCTCGACAAGGGGCGGATCGGCGCCGGCGCCTCCGGCATCGCCTGCGGGGTGGTGCGCAACAACTACTTCCAGCCCGCCATGCGCGAGCTGATGGCCCATTCCGTCTCCGTCTGGGAGAGCGACCCCGAGGCGTACCACTACCACGGGGTCGGCTACATGCAGATCAGCCCCGAGGTGATGCACGAGGGGGTGGCCTCGATCTACGCCCAGCAGAAGGCGATCGGCTACGAATCGGTCTTCGTCGAGGGCGCCGACGACTGCGACCGCTACATGAAGGGCCTCTTCGACGACTGGCAGGCCAAGGGCATCACCTCGGTCCTGCACGAGAAGCGCGGCGGCTACGCCAACAACGTCGCCTCGCTCGAGGGCCTCGCCGGCAAGGCGAGGGACGCGGGCGTGCGCATCCTCGAAGGGGTCCGGGTCACCGGCTTCGAGCTCGGCCACAACAGCAAGGCCGTCGCGGCGGTGCTCACCGACAAGGGGCGCATCGAATGCGACTACGTCGCCGTCGGCGCCGGCCCCTGGGTGCGCGACTTCTGGACCATGCTCGACCTGCCGAGGACCGTGTCGATCAAGGGGCGCGACGGCACCCTGCACCACGACATCCCCATGTGGCGGTTCTGGCAGCTCGAGGAGGGGGTGCTCGGCGTCGAGCCCGACTTCCTCAAGACCAACGACGGCAGGATGCCCCCGGTGATGCACGTCGACACCGACGCGCCGCTCCGCTCGGACCGCACCGGCGCGCTCATCACCGAGGAGCTGTGGGGGATCTACTACAAGCCCGACTTCCACTTCGACGGCATCCAGGGCGGGGCCATGCCCTACAAGGTCGAGACCCCCGTCGACGAGGTCGCCATCGACCCCTACGGGCCGGAGAGCCCGGAATTCGTCGCCTCGGCCGACTTCGCCGACATGTGGAGCTCGGCGCTCGCCTTCTGCCACAAGCGCTTCGAGGGCAAGTCGCACCTCTACCGGGACGAGAAGTCCGGCGGCATCGGCTGCTTCACGCCGGATTCCTTCCCGGTCTTCGACGTTTTCCGGGAGAACTGCTACGTCATCGCCGACTCCAACCACGGCTACAAGATGCTGGGCGTCGGCGAGCTCGTGGCGCAGGAGATCCTCGGCGAGGAGAGCGCGCTGCTCGCCCCCTTCCGGCTCTCCCGCTACGCCGAGGGCAAGCTGCACCCGGTCTCGACGAGCCCCTTCCCCTGGAGCTGAGGGGCTTGGCCCCCGTGCCGCCGGCTCGCTAAGCTCGCGGCATGAGGCAGCCGCATCGCGACAGGAGCCACGAGCCGCAGATCTTCGTGTTCCTGCTGGTGCCGGGGCTGTCGATGATGAGCCTCGCCTCCGCCATCGAACCCCTGCGCTCGCTCAACCGGCTCGTCGGCCGCGAGGCCTACCGGTGGCGGCTCGCGAGCCCCGACGGGGCGCCGGTCGAGGCCTCGAACGGCGTCGCCTTCCCGACGGTCCGCGCCGAGGAGGCCCTCGCGGACGCGGACTACCTGTTCGCCTGCGGCGGCCTGCGCATCTCGGCCGCCGACCAGCGCCGCACCGGGGCGATCCTGCGCCGGGCGGCCCGCCGGCGCATCCCCGTCGGCTCCCTGTCCACCGGCACCTACCTCCTCGCCCGGGCCGGGCTCCTCGACGGCTACCGCTGCACGATCCACTGGGAGAGCCGGCCCGCCTTCGAGGAGGCCTTTCCGCAGCTTGCCTGCACCAGCAAGATCTACGAGATCGACCGGGACCGGCTGACCTGCTCCGGCGGCACCGCCGCCATGGACCTGATGCTGCACCTCATCGCCGACCGGCACGGCGCCGACCTCGCCCGCAGCGTCGCCAACCAGTTCCACCACGAGCGCATCCGCGACGAGCGCGACGACCAGCGCGGCGGCCGCCAGCGGCCCGCCGCCGACCTGCCGCCGCGGCTCCAGGCCGCGATCCGGGCGATGCAGTCGCGCATCGAGGATCCGCTGCCCCTGCCCGAGATCGCCCGCGGCGTCGGGCTGAGCGCCCGCCAGCTCGAGCGGCTGTTCCTGCGCTACCTCAAGACCAGCCCGCTGCGCTACTACCTGCAGCTGCGGGTCGAGCGCGCCCGCGAGCTCCTGCTCTATTCCGACAAGCCGATCATCGACGTGGCGGTCTCGGCCGGGTTCGCCTCGACCTCGCATTTCGCGTCCTGCTTCCGCCGGGTGTTCGGCATGCGCCCGTCCGAGGTGCGCGGCCGCCCGGCGGCGCCCGCCCGGACGCCTCCGGCTGAAGCCGCCGCAGGTCGCATTTGACGCGGGGGATGTCGCAATCCTGGGGTTGCCTCCCCGGCCGGGCCCGAGAATGATCCCGGGCGTGCGCCGGGAGAACCCGTGGAGACGATCAGTTTCATCGTCGCCAACCTCCACGTGATCGGGCACCGGACGGTCGAGCACGTCTCGATCGTCGGGGTCTCGATCGCGGTCGCGATCCTCACCGGCGTGCCGATCGGCATCCTGATCACCCAGAGCAAGGCGGCGGCCGACCGGGTCCTCTACGTGGCCTCGGTGATCATGACGATCCCGTCCATCGCCCTGTTCGGCCTGCTCATCCCGGTCCTGTCGCCGATCGGCCAGGGGATCGGCTTCATGCCGGCGGTGATCGCCCTCATCCTCTACGCCCAGCTGCCGATCATCCGGAACACCTACACGGCGGTGATGAACGTGGACCCGGCCCTGCGCGAGGCGGCCCGCGGCATGGGGATGACGCCGATCCAGCGCCTGCGCGAGGTCGAGCTGCCGATCGCCCTGCCGGTGATCGTCAACGGGGTGCGCAACGCCGTCGTGCTCAACATCGCGATCGCGGCGATCGCGACCTATATCGGCGCCGGCGGGCTCGGCACCTTCATCTCCCGCGGCATCTCGCAGACCGACATCCGCCAGCTCGTCACCGGAGCGCTCGCGGTGAGCCTCCTCGCGATCGTCGCCGACTACGCCCTCCTCGCCCTGCAGCGGGCGCTCACCTCCCCCGGCCTGCGGACCGAGCGATGATCCGCCTCGACCGCGTCACCAAGGTGTTCGGCTCGGTCACCGCCGTCGATTCGGTCGACATGGACGTGCCGGCCGGCGCCGTCTGCGTGCTGCTCGGCCCGTCGGGCTGCGGCAAGACCACGACGATGAAGATGATCAACCGGCTCATCCCGCCGACCTCGGGCCGCATCTTCGTCGACGGGCGCGACACCGCCGGGGTGGACGAGGTCTCGCTGCGGCGTTCGATCGGCTACGTCATCCAGCAGATCGGCCTGTTCCCCAACAAGACCGTCGAGGACAACATCTGCGTCGTGCCGGACCTGCTCGGCTGGGACCGCCGCAAGGCCCGCGCACGGGCGGCCGAGCTCCTGCGCATGGTCAATCTCGACCCGGCGACCTTCCTCAAGCGCTACCCGAAGGAGCTGTCGGGCGGCCAGCAGCAGCGCGTCGGAGTGGTGCGGGCGCTCGCAGCCGACCCGCCGGTGCTGCTCATGGACGAGCCCTTCGGCGCCATCGACCCCATCAACCGGGAGGTGATCCAGGACGAGTTCATGAAGCTGCAGGCGGAGCTGAAGAAGACCATCGTCTTCGTCAGCCACGACATCGACGAGGCGGTGAAGATGGCGACCCGCATCGCCATTTTCCGCGAGGGACGGCTGATCCAGTACGACACCCCGGACAACATCCTCGCCCACCCGGCCGACGCCTTCGTGGCCGAGTTCGTCGGCACCGACCGCACCCTGAAGCGCCTGCGCCTCGTCAAGGTCGCGGACGCCATGATGAAGGACCCGCCCCGGGTGCGGGCGGAGGATTCCCTCGACACCGCCGTGCGCTTCATGGAGGAGCACGGCCACGTCTCGATCGTCATGGTCGGGCCGCGCGGACGCGCCCGCGGCGTCGTCCGGCTCGAGATCGCCCGCACCCGCAAGGGCACCGTCGCCGAGCACCAGGAGCCCCTGCCGGGGGTCGTCAACGTCAAGGACGACCTGCGCACCGCCGTGTCGCTCATGTTCACCCACGGGGTGACCTGGCTCGCCTGCGTCGACGACGACGGCTTCTACAAGGGCTACGTCACCCAGCGCTCCATCACCCAGGCGCTCGGCGCCACCTATCGGGACCAGTGAGATGTCCGCCGCCCGCGTCATGACCGCCGCCCGGCTGATGGACGCCCCGAGCGTGCGGGCGTGGCTGCGGGTCGCGATCGTGATCGCCGCCTTCCTGCTCGGGGCGCGGCTCCAGGCGAGCGGGCTCCTGCCCGGGATCATGCGCCACTGGGGCGACGTGGTCTATCTGTCGCGCCAGCACCTCGCGCTGACCGCGATCTCCGGCGGGCTCGCCATCGCGGTCGGCCTGCCGCTCGGGATCCTGCTCACCCGGCCCGGGTTCGCCCGCTACGCCGACGCGGTGACGCAGGTGGTCAACCTCGGCACCACCATCCCGACCCTCGCCATCATCGCGCTTGCCATGTCGGTGCTCGGCATCGGCGCGCCGCCGGCGATCTTCGGCCTGTTCGTGCTCACGCTGCTGCCGATCGTGCTCAACACCATCGCCGGCCTGCGCATGGTGCCGCCCCACCTGATCGAGGCGGCCCGCGGCATGGGCATGACCCCGGGGCAGATCCTGTGGCGGGTCGAGCTGCCGAACGCGATGTTCGTCATCCTCGCCGGCATCCGCACGGCGCTCGCCATCAACGTCGGCACGGTGCCGCTGGCGTTCCTGATCGGCGGCGGCGGGCTCGGCGAGCTCATCTTCACCGGCATCGATCTCATGGACCCGACGATGCTGCTGGCGGGCGCGATCCCGACGGCGCTTCTCGCGGTCCTCGTCGATTTCGCGGTCGGCCAGTGCCAATATTGGCTGGTCCCGCGGGGCGTGAACCCTCTGCGCTGACGGAGAGGGAACCAGAACACCAGGGAAAGGGAACCGACCATGTTGAGACGCAGCATCCTCAAGATCGCCTTCGCCGCGGCCGCGCTCGCCGCCGCCGGCACCGCCGCCTCCGCCCAGACCATCGTGGTCGGCGGCAAGAACTTCACCGAGCAGCAGCTCATGTCGGAGATGACGGCCCAGCTCCTGCGGGCGAAGGGCTTCACCGTCGACAAGCGCGCCGGCCTCGGCACCGCGCCTCTCCGCCAGGCGCAGGAGGCCGGCCAGATCGACGTCTACTGGGAATACACCGGCACCTCGCTCATCAACTTCAACAAGGTCTCCGAGCGGCTCGACCCCAAGGCGACCTACGCCAAGGTGAAGGAGCTCGATGCCGCCAAGGGCCTCGTCTGGCTCAACCCGTCCCAGGCCAACAACACCTACGCGCTGGCCATGCGCCGGGCCGACGCGGCCTCGAAGGGGATCAAGTCGATCTCCGACGTCGCCGGCAAGGTGAAGGGCGGGCAGAACCTGAAGTTCGCCTCGAACGCCGAGTTCTACGCCCGCGCCGACGGCCTCGCGCCGCTGCAGCAGACCTACGGCTTCGAGTTCGGCCGCGAGAACGTGGTGCGCATGGACACCGGCCTCGTCTACCAGGCCCTGCGCGACAGCCAGGTCGACGTGGGCCTCGTCTTCGCCACCGACGGGCGGGTGCCGGCCTTCGACTTCGTCATCCTGCAGGACGACAAGGGCTTCTTCCCGAACTACGCCCTGACGCCGGTCGTCCGCAAGGACACCCTCGACAAGCACCCGAAGCTCGCCGAGCACCTCAACGCCCTCTCGGCCAAGCTCGACGACGCGACGATGGCGAAGCTCAACGCCTCGGTCGACGTGGAGAAGAAGACCATCGAGGAGGTCGCGGCCGGCTTCCTGAAGTCGCAGGGCCTCGTCTGACGGCGGGCCGGGCTCGCGCCCGGCTCCCCCATGCTCCGCGTCGCCGCCGCGCAGATCGGGTGCCGTCCGGGCGACGTCGCCGGGAACCTCGATGTGCACCTTTCGGCGGTGGCGCAGGCGCGCGGCCGCGGGGTCGACCTCCTGGTCTTCCCCGAGCTGTCGCTCACCGACTACCTCGCCGAGCCGGACGTGGCCCGCCTCGCCCGGCCGGCGGACGGTCCCGAACTCGCCCGCCTCGCCGGGGCCGCCGGGCCGATGGCGGTCTCGGTCGGCTTCGTCGAGGCGGCGGACGGGCGGGCGTACAACGCCCAGGCGCTGATCGCCGACGGACGCATCCACGTCCACCGCAAGCTCAACCTGCCGACCTACGGCCGCCTCGCGGAGGGGCGCCACTACGCGCCGGGGACCCGGCTCGACCTCGTCCCCTGGCGCGGCCTGCGGGTCGCGACCCTCGTCTGCGCCGATCTCTGGAACCCGGCCCTGCCCTGGCTCGCGGCCCTGAGGGGCGCGGACCTCCTCCTCGTGCCGGCCGCCTCCGCCCTCGACGCGGTCGAGGGCTTCGACAACCCGGCCGGCTGGGACCTCGTCCTGCGCCACGCCGCCCTCGCCTACGGGCTGCCGGTCGCGATGGCGAACCATTGCGGCACCCGTGGCGGCCTGCGGTTCTGGGGCGGCTCGCGGATCCTCGACGCGTTCGGGCGGGAGGTCGCCCGGGGCGGGGCCGAGCCCGCCCTGATCGTCGCCGCGATCGACCCGGCCGACGCCGCCGCCGCCCGCGCCCGCCTGCCGACGATCCGGGACGCGGACCCGGCGCTCGTCGCCCGCGAGCTCGACCGCTTCCTCGGAGAGACCCGATGATCCCCTTCGTCCACGGCCTGCGCTACGCCGACCTGCCGCCCGACGTCGTCGCGCAGGCGAAGCGCTGCCTCCTCGACCTCGTCGGGGTGGCGGCCGCGGGCCTGCGCACCGACCTGTCGCGGATCGTGCGCGGCTACGCCCACCGCCATCTCGGGGCCGGCGAGGGGGGCGCGCGCATCCTCTTCGACGGGCGGCGGGCGAGCCCGGCCGGCGCGGCCTTCGCCGGGGCCTCGACCCTCGACGCCTTCGACGCCCATGACGGGCACGCGCTCACCAAGGGCCATGCGGGCGTCGCGGTCCTGCCGGCGCTCCTCGCGGCGGCGGACGGGACGCGTCTCGACGGACGCGAGTTCCTGACCGCGCTCGTGCTCGGCTACGAGGTCTCGACCCGGGCCGGCATCGCGCTCCATGCGAGCGCCTGCGACTACCACACCTCCGGCGCCTGGAACGCCCTCGGCTGCGCCGCCGTCACCGCCCGGATCCTCGGCCTCGATCCGGCGCGGACGCGCCACGCGCTCGGCATCGCCGAGTACCACGGGCCGCGCAGCCAGATGATGCGCTGCATCGACCATCCGACCATGGTGAAGGACGGCTCCGGCTGGGGGACGCTCGCCGGCGTCTCGGCCGCCCACCTCGCCGCCGATGGCTTCACCGGCGCCCCGGCGATCACGACGGAAGCGGAGGAGCACCGTGCGCTGTGGGACGACCTCGGCGCCCGCTGGCGCATCCGCGAGCAGTACCTCAAGCCGCAGCCGGTCTGCCGCTGGGCGCAGCCCGCCATCGAGGCGGCCGTCGCGCTCGCCGCCCGGCACTGCATCCCGCCGGAACGCATCGCGCGGGTGCGGATCGCGACCTTCGCCGCCGCCGTGCGGCTCGGGACGCGGCCCCCCGCCACCACCGAGGAGGCGCAATACGCCCTCGGCTTTCCCGTGGCCGCCGCCCTGGCCCGGGGCCGTCTCGGCGCGGCGGAGGTCACGGAGGGCCTGCGCGATCCGCGCGTGCTCGGGCTGCTCGCCCGGATCGCGGTCGAGGAGGAGCCCGCCTTCACGGCCCGCTTCCCGGCCGAGCGCCTCGCCGTTGTGACCATCGAACGGGAGGATGGCGCGGTGTTCGCCTCGGGCCCGACCGCCGCCCCCGGCGACCCCGACAGCCCGCTTTCGGACGCGGAGGTCGCGGAGAAATTCCGCCTTCTCGCCGAGGATCTCGGCCCGGCGCGGCGGCGGCGCATCGAGGACGCGGTCGCCGGCTTGGAGACCGACGGTGCCCTGGCGGCGCTGCTCGAGGCGGTTCTGGCGCCGGTCGAAGCGCGGCCCCTCGCCGCCGATCCAACGGTGCTCGCGACGGCGTAGCGTCAGAGCGCCGCGGCGGTCGTCAGGGCGACCCCGGCCTGCCGCATCTCCTCCCGGGCGCGGGCGAGGGACCCGTCGAGGTCGATGCCGCGGCAGGCATCCTCCAGCACCACCACCCCAAAGCCTTCGCGCCGGGCGTCGAGGGCCGACCACTTGACGCAGAAATCCGTGGCGAGCCCGGCGAGGAACAGCCGGCGGAAGCCGCGCTCCCGCAGGAAGCCGGACAGGCCGGTCCGGGTGCGGTGATCGTTCTCGAAAAAGGCCGAGTACGAATCGATCTCGCGCCGGAATCCCTTGCGCAGGATCAGCTCGGCCTGGCTCGTGTCGAGGTCGGGGTGGAAGGCCGCGCCGGGGGTGCCCTGGACGCAATGGTCCGGCCAGAGCACCTGCTCGCCGTACGCCGCCTCGATCGTCTCGAAAGGCCGCCGCCCGGGATGGGACGAGGCGAAGGAGCCATGGCCCGGAGGGTGCCAGTCCTGCGTCAGGACCACGTGGTCGAACCGGGGCATCAGGGCCGCGACGGCCGGCACGACGGCATCCCCGTCCGGCACGGCGAGGGCTCCGCCCGGACAAAAATCGTTCTGCACGTCGACCACGAGGAGGAGGTCGGTCGGTCCCGGCCGCAGGTCCATGGCGCGCTCCGTTCGCGGGGGCTGGAACCACAAGCGGCGCGGTCCGTTCCCGCGTCGATGAAACCGCGCGGCGAGATCCTGCACAGGCCGGTCGTCCTGATCGTCGAGGACGAGCCGCTCGTGCGCATGGTCCATGTCGAGATGCTGCGCGACGCGGAGTTCTGGGTGCTGGAGGCGGAGAACGCCGACGAGGCGTTCGAGACCCTGCGCCAGCGCGCGGACGTGCGGGTGGTGCTCACCGACGTCGACATGCCGGGCTCCCTCGACGGGTTCGAATTCGCCCGGCTCGTGGCGCAAGGCTGGCCGGAGGTCGGCGTGCTCGTCATCTCGGGCAAGACCGTCCCCCATCCGGGCGACCTGCCGAAGGGCGCCCGCTTCGTGGGCAAGCCGGTCGGCGAGGCCGCCCTCGTCGGCCACATCCGCGAGTTGATGGAGAGCCACCCCACCCCGGAGTGAGCCTTGCGCCGACCCGCGCCGGCCCGCTACGAAGCCGCTCGGGAGGGGCGCATGGGCGGAACGGGACTGGACCTCGGCCTCGCGGGCCGCGCGGCGGCGGTGACCGGCGCCGGGGCCGGCATCGGCCGCGCGAGCGCCCTCGCGCTCGCCCGGGCGGGCGCCAGGGTCGCCGTCAACGACCTCGACGCGGCCGCGGCCGAACGGGTGGCGCAGGACATCCGCGACGCCGGCGGCACCGCGCTCGCCGTGCCCTTCGACGTGTCCGACCGGGCCGCCCTCGAACAGGGTTTTGCGGCCGCGGCGCAGGCGCTCGGGCCCATCGAGGTGCTGGTCGCCAACGCGGGCATCGGCGCCCGCATGGCCTCCGTCGACCTGCCGCCCGAGCGCTGGCAGCGGGTCTTGGACGTCGGCCTCACCGGCGCCTTCGCCTGTGCGCAGGTCGTGGCGCCGGGCATGATCGCCGCCGGGCGCGGTTCGATCGTCTACGTCGCCTCGATCATGGGCCTGTGCGGCGGCGGGCTCTACCCGAACCCGGCCTACCACGCCGTCAAGGGCGCCCTCGTCAACCTCACCCGGGCCCTCGCCCTCGAATGGGCCCCGCACGGCATCCGCGTCAACGCGGTCGCGCCGGCCTTCACCCGCACCGCGCTCGTCGAGCCGCTCCTCGCCGACCGGGCCATGATGAAGAAGATCGTCGAGGCGACGCCGCTCGGGCGCCTCGTCGAGCCGGAGGAGGTCGCCGCGGCGATCCTGTTCCTCGCCGGCGACGCGGCGGCCATGGTCACCGGGCACACGCTGCCGGTCGACGGAGGCTGGCTCGCCCGGTGACGCGCCGCATGCGCGGCCCGGCCCACCTGTGCTAGCGGTGGACGATGCTGGCCCCGGCCCCCGACGCCCTCCTCGACGGCTTCGAGCCGCCCGACGACCCGTCGGGCCTGCGCGCCCGCCTCGTCCCTATCTTGCGCCGCGCCCTCGACGAGGGCCGCGCCGAGGCCGAGGCGGCGCTCCTGCGCGACAAGCAGGGCCTCGCCTGCGCCCGCCGCCTCTCGGCGCTGATGGACCGCATCGTCTACGCCGCCTACGAGGCGGTGGTCCGCCACGTCTACCCGGTGGTCAACCCGTCGAGCGCCGAGTGCCTCGCCGTCGTCGCCACCGGCGGCTACGGCCGCGGGGCGCTGGCGCCGGGCTCCGACGTCGATCTCCTGTTCCTGCTGCCCTACAAGCAGACGGCCTGGGGCGAGAGCGTCGTCGAGGCAGTGCTCTACATCCTGTGGGACCTCAAGCTGAAGGTCGGCCACGCCACCCGCTCGGTCGAGGAATGCGTCCGCGAGGCGAAGGCCGACACGACGATCCGCACGGCGCTGCTCGAGGCCCGCTTCCTGTTCGGCGATTCCGGTCTGTTCGACGACCTCGTGGCCCGCTTCGACCGGGACGTCGTGCGCGGCTCCGCGCCGGAATTCGTCGAGGCGAAGCTGCGCGAGCGCGACGCCCGCACCGCCAAGGCCGGCGCCTCGCGCTATCTCGTCGAGCCCAACGTCAAGGACGGCAAGGGGGGTCTGCGCGACCTCAACACCCTCTTTTGGATCGCCAAGTACGTCTACCGGGTGCGGGAGGCGGACGAGCTCGTCGACAAGGGGCTTTTCACCGCCGACGAGCTCGCCCTGTTCCGCCGCTGCGAGGAGTTTTTGTGGCGGGTGCGCTGCCACCTCCATTTCGTCACCGGGCGGGCGGAGGAGCGCCTCAGCTTCGACCTCCAGCGCCAGATCGCGGAGCGGCTGCGCTACACGGCCCGGGGCGCCCTGAGCCCGGTCGAGCGCTTCATGAAGGCCTATTTCCTCATCGCCAAGGACGTCGGTGACCTCACCGCCATCGTGTGCGCCGAGCTCGAGGCGCGCCAGGCCAAGCACCGCCCGGTCCTCGACCGCTTCCTCGGCCGGTTCCGGCGCCGGCGCGGCGGGTCCCTCGAACATCCCGACTTCCAGGTCGACAACGACCGCATCGGGCTCGCCCGCGACGACGCCTTCGCGCGCGATCCGGTCAACCTGATCCGGCTGTTCTGGCTCGCCGACCGGCACAACCTCCCGGTCCATCCCGACGCCACCCGGCTCGCGACCCGCTGCCTGTCCCTGATCCGGCCGCGGGTGCGGCGCGATCCGGAAGCCAACCGGATGTTCATGGACATCCTGACCTCCCGCAACGCGCCCGAGGTCGTGCTGCGCCGCATGAACGAGGCCGGCGTCCTCGGCCGCTTCGTGCCCGAGTTCGGGCGCGTCGTGGCGATGATGCAGTTCAACATGTAC
>DATLFZ010000152.1:0-10329 GCA_035540795.1 Beijerinckiaceae bacterium
CAATGCTCCTCCGGCAACGGCGCCTTCCTGCAGGGCGTCGCCGACCGCTACAACGTGCCGCTCGAATCCTACGCCGAGCGCGCTTTCCAGGCGAAGGCCATGCCGATGCTCGCCATGGGCTGCGGCGTGTTCCTGCAGTCCGACATCGTCAACCAGCAGCGCAAGGGCTGGTCGGCGGAGGAGATCATGGCGTCCCTCGCCGCCGTGCTGCCGCTGAACGTCTGGGTCTATGCCGGCCAGTTGCAGAACCTGAAGGCGGTCGGGCGCAAGTTCGTCCTGCAGGGCGGCACCCACCGCAACCTCGCGGTGGTGAAGGCGCAGGTCGACTTCATCACCGCGAAGGTGCCCGACGCCGAGATCCTGATCCACCCCTATTCCGGGGAGGCCGGCGCGATCGGCGCGGCGCTCGTCGCCCTCGACACCTGGAAGGGCGGCGCGGTCAGCCGCTTCCGCGGCTTCGAGCAGGTCGAGACGCTCAACTACCGCACCACCACGAGCGAGCACACGATCTGCAAGTGGTGCCCGGTCAACTGCAAGCGCACCTTCATCGACGTGAAGCTCCCGGGCGCCGAGGGGCGGCCGTGGAGCAAGGTCCCGGTCGAGCAGGGCTTCGAGCGGGTCATCTCGGGCAATTCCTGCCCGAAGGGCCTCGTCGAGGACGCCAACGAGATGCGGGTGGTGAAGAAGAAGATGGAGGAGGGACGGCGTGCGTATCCTAACCTGGGAGAACTGGTTCGCAACGAAGCCTTCCGCCGCGCCAAGGTCCCGGTCTGAGATCCGGGTCGGCATCCCCCGCGTCCTGAACGTCTGGTCGACGCACCAGTTCTGGCTCGGCTTCCTCCAGGCGCTGGGGGTCGGCAAGATCGTGTTCTCCTCCGACACGTCGGAGGAGCAGGGGCGGGAGTTCGGCAGCGGCCGCGGCACGGTCGATTGCTGCTATCCGGTGAAGTGCATCTCCGGGCATTACGGCGAGCTGATCTTCGGCCAGAAGAAGAAGCTCGACGTCATCTTCTCGCCGATGATCTTCAACCTGCCCTCGCCGCTCACCGGCCACGTGATGGACAGCCTGTCCTGCCCGCGGGTGATGGCGGCGCCCGAGAACATCAAGGCCGGCTTCATCAAGGAGAAGGACATCTTCGCCGAGAAGGGCATCAAGTACGCCGCCCCCTTCGTGTGCCTCGGCGAGCCGGCGATCGTGCCGAAGCAGCTCTTCGAGGGGCTGAAGGACGTGTTCGAGGGCCTCACCCTCGAGGAGGTGAAGAAGGCTGTCGACGCGGGCTACCGCTGCCTCACCGCCTTCGACCGGGACCTGCGCGCCCGCGGCCGGCGCATCCTCGACTGGTGCGCCCGCGAGGAGAAGCCCTGCATCCTCGTCCTCGCCCGGCCCTATCACATGGATCCGGGCATCGGCCACGAGATCGAGGCCGACCTCCAGGCCTACGGCTACCCGGTCCTGTGGACGCAGTACCTGCCGACCGACGCCGACCTCATGGACTGGCTGTTCGCCGAGGACGTCCGCGCCGGCACGGTCAAGTCCGGCTTCGACATCCGCGACGTGTGGCCGTCCTCCTACAGCGGCAACACCAACGACATCCTGTGGGGTGCCAAGGTCGGCGCGCGCCTGCCCTGGGTCACCTGCGTCATCCGCCTGACCAGCTACGAATGCGGCATGGACCAGCCGACCTTCACCCCGGTGCAGCAGATCGTCGAGCGCTCGGGCACGCTGTTCTTCTCGTTCCAGGACCTCGATTCGACGAAGCCGGCGGGCTCGGTGAAGATCCGGGTCGAGACCATCGCCTACTACCTCGCCCGCTACTCGCAGGAGATCATCGCCCGCAAGAAGGCGCGGCTGTCGCCGGACGTCCCCGTCGGCGCCGCCGCCCCCGAACCCGAGGCGGCGCCCGCCGAGGCCGAGGAGGAGGAAGCCGAGGCCTAGCCCGTCATGTCCGGCCTCGGGCCGGGCACCCACGCCTGCCCCGCCGCGGCGCAAGGCGTGGGTGGCCGGGACGAGCCCGGCCACGACGGGAGAGGGCGGCGCGGTGCGAGGGGCCGGCGCGGCGGCGGTCGGAACGATCCTACGGCCAAGGCGGTTCATGTCCGGCCGCTCGCCCCGCGCGGGCACGCCCGCGTGGGGAGTGGATGGCGCAGCTCTTCCGACCGCAAGCCAACGCCTACATCCGGGCGACGATCGTGATCGGGCTCCTCGGCGTGCTCGGCGCCATCGGCGTGGTGATGGCGCATATCCGCTCGCCGGAAGTCTGGAACCTGCGCCGCCCGGCGCCGCAGCCGATCCCGTTCCGCCACGACCTCCACGTGGGCGGCCTCGGCATGGACTGCCGCTTCTGCCACAACACGGTGGAGCAGGCGGCGAGCGCCGGCATGCCGAGCGCGCAGACCTGCATGAGCTGCCATTCGCAGATCTGGGTCGGCGCCGGCGCCCTCGAGCCGCTGCGCACCAGCCTCGCCCTCGACCGCCCGATCGAATGGCGCTCGGTCCACCGGCTGCCCGGCTACGCGGTTTTTCACCACGGCATCCATGTCGCCCGCGGCGTGACTTGCGGGACCTGCCACGGGGCGGTCGAGGCGATGCCGCGCACGGCGAAGCAGGAGCCGATGTCCATGGGCTGGTGCCTCGACTGCCACCGCAACCCGCACCCCTTCATCTCGCCGCAGATGGCGGCCCAGGCGGCGGGCTTCCCGGCCGAGGCGGCGAACGATCCCGTCAAGGCGCTCGAGGCCTACGACATCGCGGTCGCCCGCCTCGTCAGCTGCAGCACCTGCCACCGGTGAGGCCATGGGATCGGACCTCGAAATGCTTCGCGAAAAGCTCGCCGGACAGAGCGGCCCGACCTTGTGGCGCAGCCTCGAGGCGCTCGCCGAGACGCCGGAGGCGCGCGCCCTCGTCGAGGCGGAGTTCCCGGACCTGTTCCGCCCCGACCTCGTCGACCGCCGCACCCTCCTGCGGCTCATGGCGGCCTCCCTCGCGCTCGGCGGCCTCGCCGCCTGCGAGGGCCAGGGCACTTTCGGCGCGCCGCTCTACTCGCACCCGCGGAAGGTGCCGGGCCATGTGGACGGGGAGCCGCTGGTCTTCGCCACCAGCTTCGACCTCGACGGCGTCGGGCGCGGCGTCCTGGTGAGCAGCCACGAGGGTCGGCCCATCAAGGCCGAGGGCAATCCCCTCCACCCGGCGAGCCTCGGGGCGAGCGACGTGTGGATGCAGGCCGAGGTCCTCGGCCTCTACGACCCGGATCGCCTGCGCGTGCCGCACGAGCGCGGCCTCGAACGAACGTGGGCCGACGCCGCGCGGCTGATCGGGGCCGAGCGGGAGGCGCTCGCGGCGACCGGCGGGCGCGGCCTGCGGGTGCTGGCGGAGCCGCTCGCCTCGCCGACCCGGCACATGATCCGCGAGGCCTTCGCGCGCACCTTCCCGGAGGCCGTCTGGCACGAATACGCGCCCCTCCACCCGGATGCCGCCCGCGCCGGCGCGGTCATGGCCTTCGGCCGGCCCCTCGACACCGTGCTCGACCTCGCCCGCGCCGACGCGGTCCTCTGCCTCGGCGGCGACCTCTTCCTGGAGGCTCCCGGCCATGTACGGTACGCGGCCGACTTCGCCGCCCGCAAGCGCGAGCCCGGCCCGCGGCCGCGCCTGTGGGTCGCCGAGGCGAGCCCGAGCGTTGCCGGCTCGAGCGCCCACGAGCGCATCGTCCTGCGGCCGCGGGAGATCGAGCCCTTCGCCCGCGCCGTGCTCGCGGCCCTTGGGGGCGCGACGGCGCGCGACGCGCACCCGGTCGCCGCGCGGGTCGCCGCCGACCTCGCCCGGGCCGGCGCGCGCGGCGTGGTGGTCGCCGGGCGCGAGCAGCCGCCGATCGTGCACGCGCTCGCCCATGCCGCGAACGCGGCGCTCGCGAGCGAGATCGCCCGCACGATCGAGCCGGTCGACCCCTTCCCGACCGGCCGCCGCGAATCCCTCCTCGACCTGGCGCAGGCCCTCGCCGCCGGGACGGTGAGCCACCTCCTGATCCTCGGCGGCAACCCGGTCTACGACGGCCCGGCCGAGCTCGACCTCGCCAACCTGGTCGCCAGGGTGCCGTTCTCGCTCCATGTCACCGGCCACCGCAACGAGACGAGCGTGCTGTGCCGCTGGGACCTGCCCCGGCGGCACGTGCTCGAAAGCTGGGGCGACGTGCGCGCCCACGACGGCACCGTCGGCCTGCGCCAGCCCACCACGGTCGGCGGGTTCGAGGCGACCACGCCCGAAGAATTCGTCGCCGGCTTCGTCGCCGGGCGGCCGCAGGACGGGCAGGAACTCGTGCAGGCCCTCTGGCGGGAGCGCTGGGGCGAGACCTTCGACGCCCGCTGGGCGGAGGCGCTCGAAGCAGGGGTGGTGCCGGATACCGCCTTCCCCGCCGTCCCCGTGCAGCTTGCGCCCAGCTGGGATCCCGGACCGCAGCCGGCGTCCGGCCCGCCGGCCGGCCTCGCCGTGACCTTCGCGCCCGATCCGGCGGTGTGGGACGGGCGCTTTTCCAACAACGGCTGGCTGCAGGAGCTGCCGCGGCCGCTCACCAAGATCGTGTGGGGCAACGCCGCCCTCATCGCCCCGGCCACCGCCGCCGCGCACGGGCTTCGCACCGGGGACCTCGTGGAGGTGGCGGTCGGCGGGCGCAGCGTGCGGGCGCCGGCCTGGATCATGCCCGGGCAGGCCGCCGACACGATCACCCTGCCGCTCGGCTACGGCCGGGCCCGGGCCGGCAAGCTCGGGGACGGGATCGGCTTCGACGCCTACCGCCTGCGCACCGCCGCCGCGCCCTGGCACGCGGAGGGCGCTTCGCTCGCCGCGATCGGGGAGCGGCGGGCGCCGATCACCACCCAGGACCACCATTCCATGGAGGGGCGCGACATCGTCCGGGTGGTCGCGCCCGGAGAGCCGGCGGCGCCGCGCGAGGCGACGCATCCGCCCCACCAGCCCTCCCTCTATCCCGAATACCCGTACCCGACCCACGCCTGGGGCATGACCATCGACCTCGACGCCTGCATCGGCTGCAACGCCTGCGTCGTCGCCTGCCAGGCGGAGAACAACATCCCCGTGGTCGGGCCGGAGGAGGTGGCGCGCCATCGGGAGATGCACTGGCTGCGCATCGACCGCTACTTCGCGGGCACGCCCGCCGAGCCCCGGACCTATTTCCACCCCGTCCCGTGCATGCATTGCGAGAAGGCGCCCTGCGAGGTCGTCTGCCCGGTGAACGCGACCGTGCATTCGAGCGAGGGCCTCAACGACATGGTCTACAACCGCTGCATCGGCACGCGGACCTGCTCGAACAACTGCCCCTACAAGGTGCGCCGCTTCAACTGGTACGAGTACGGCGGCCGGGACGTCGGCACGCAGCCCGGGCGCGCCAATCCGCAGGTCTCGGTGCGCCTGCGCGGCGTGATGGAGAAGTGCACCTTCTGCGTCCAGCGGATCGGCGCGGCCAGAATCCGCTCGCGGATCGAGGGGACCCCGATCGCCGACGGGGAGATCGTCACCGCCTGCCAGCAGGCCTGCCCGACGCAGGCGATCGTGTTCGGCGACCTCAACGACAAGCAGAGCCGCGTCGCGCAACTCAAGGCCGATCCGCGCGCCTATGGCCTCTTGGCCGAGCTCAACACCCAGCCGCGGACCTCCTACCTCGCCAAGGTGGAGGAGCCGGAGGAGGGGAGGGGATGAGGATTCTCGCCCTCGCGGTCCTCGCAGCCTTCGCCGTCGGCGCGTGCGACCGGCTGCCCGATGACCTCGAGCAGCTGCCGACCGAGCAGGCGATCGAGACCCCGCGTCCGCCGATCCCGCCGGGCGCGGTGCCCCGGGGCGCCGCCCGCTACGCCGCCGCGCTTGCCGGGCCCGGACCCGCCGCGACCGAGGCACTGATCGCCCGCGGGCGCGAGCGCTTCGCGATCTACTGCACGCCCTGTCACGGGCTGAGCGGGCGCGGCGACGGCCCGGTGACCGGGGCGGGATTCCCGCCGGCGCGCAGCTTCCACGACGGCGAGGTGCGGGCGGCGCCGCCCGAGCACATCGTGCGGGTGGTGACGCACGGCTTCGGCCGGATGTGGCCGCTCGCTGAGCAGATCCCGCCGCAGGACCGCTGGGCCATCGCCCACTACGTCAAGGCCCTCCAGGCGGCGGGTCCGGAGGCCGCCCCGTGACCGGGATCGAGCCCGCCACCCGGAGGCGCTGGGGCGCGCTCGGCCTCGTCGCCGTGGTCGCCGTGGCCGCGGCCATCCTCTTCAGGGCCGATCTCGCCTTCGAGTCCTGGCTGCTCGCCTGGCTCCTCCTCGCCGGCCTGACCATGGGGGCGCTCGCGCTCTTGATGGTCGGCCACCTGATCGGCGGCAACTGGCTCGAACCGGTGCGGGACGAACTCGAGGCGGCCTCCCTCGCCGCGCCCCTGGTGGCGCTCCTCGCCCTGCCGCTGGCCTTCGGCCTCGACCGGCTCTACCCGTGGACGGGTCCCCCTCTCGAAGGCGTGCCCGGCCCGCGAGACTCCTGGTACGAGCCCACCTTCTTCCTGGTCCGCAGCGCGATCTACCTTTTGGCCTGGGTCGGCCTCGCCGTATGGATGACGCGACCCGGAGAGCATCCGCTGCGCGCCGCCGCCGGGCTCGCCATCCTGTTGCCGACCGCGACCCTCGCCGCGGTCGACTGGGTCGCGTCCCGGGATCCGACCTGGTGGTCGAGCCTGTTCGGCTTCGCCTTCCTCGCCACGCAGTGCCTGCCCGTGCTCGCCGGCGCGATCCTGGTCTCGTTCGTGCGGCCGGGCCGGCCCGAGGACCGGCACCTCAAGAGCCTGGAACGCGGCCTCGTCACCCTCGCTTTGCTGATCCTGTGGATGTGGTTCGCCCAGTTCGTCGTGGTGTGGCTCGCGAACCTGCCCGACGAGGCGGCCTGGTACCTCGCCCGCTACGACCGCTGGAGCTTCGCCAAGCTCGGCATCGTGCTGCCGGCGCTGGCGCTCTCCATCGTCCTCCTCGTCCCGCCGAAGCTGGGGGGGCTTCCCCTCTACGCCGCGACCGGGCTGATGGTCGCCCAGCACGTCGCCCACATGGTCTGGCTCGTCGATCCGGCCGTGCGCCGGGAGGAGCCGTGGTGGATGTTCGCCCTGTTCGGGGCGGGGCTCGGGGCGCTCTGGCTCCTGTGGCTCCTCGCCGGCCTGCACGGCCGGCCGAACCGGCTCGCCGAAGAGGAGGACCGGCCTACGGACGCCAGCGGGGAACCGGCGCCGGCACGATAGGCATGCCGCCGCGCAGGAGCGCGTTCCAGCGCTCGATCGTCGCCTCGTCCTCGAAAGTGCCGCCGGTCACGTGCTGCATGGTGCGCCGCAGCGTCAGCGGCGGCGGCTCCGGCGGGTAGGCCTGCGCGTGGTCCGCCCCGAGCGTGTAGAGATAGGCGGCGACGTGGCGCGCCTCCGTCTGGGTGAGGCCGAGCGCCGGCATCCGCGTGCCGGGCGAGACCGAATCCGGGTTCATGAGCCACGGCACGATCGTGCGCGGCGCGTTCGGCGCCACGCCCGCGAGAAGCGTGCGTTGCGCGAAGCCGGTCAGCGGCGGGGCGGCGCGCCCGTCCGCCCGGGGGATGCCCGGGATCGTGTGGCAGGCGCCGCAACCGTAGCTCTCGACGAGGGTGCGGCCGCGTTCGGCATCGCCGCCGAGGACGCGCAGGTGGCCGGGCGTCTCGCGCTCGCCGCAGGCGGCGAGGAGGAGCGCGCCCAGGATGGCGAGGAGCCTAGCGCCGTTCGCCACGGGCGCGCAGCCAGGCGAAGCCGTAGGGGCCGAGGCGCAGATAGGCGCCGGCCGCGAGGGGCTCGTCGATGTCCTCGCTCGAGCAGAGCGGGATGAGCTTGCCGTCTCCGTCGGTCGGCACCGAGACCTCCCGGTCGGCGAGGTTGTGCAGGAGGACGACCGTGTTGCCGCGCCAGTCGTAGCGCAAGGCCAGCACGCTGTCCTCGTCGCAGGGGAGGATGGTGGCGTCGCCCCAGCCGACTTCCGGGCAGGAGCGCCGGGCGCGGACCACGCGCTCGACGTGTTCGAGGAGCGAATCCGGCCGGTCGCGCTGCGCCGCCACGTTGACCGTCTCGTAGGCGTAGTCGCCCTCGCGCACGACCGGGCGCACGAGCCGGTCCGGCGGGGCGGTCGAGAAGCCGGCGTTCGGGTCCCCGTCCCACTGCATGGGCGTGCGTACGGCGTCGCGGCCCTTCAACGAGAGCTCGTCCCCCATGCCGATCTCCTCGCCGTACCAGAGCACGGGCGTGCCCGGTAGGGCGAACATCAGGCTGTAGGCCATCTTGATCCGGCGCGGGTCCTGCAGCATGGGCGCGAGGCGGCGGCGGATGCCCCGGTCGAAGAGCTGCATGCACGGGTCGGGGCCGAAGGCGGCGAAGCATTCCTGCCGCTCCGCGTCCGGTAGGCGGCCGAGATCGAGCTCGTCGTGGTTGCGCAGGAAGCTGCCCCATTGCGCCGATTTCGGGATCTTCGGCGTGCCCCGCATCACCGCCTTTACCGGCTCGGCCTCGCCGCGCGCGAGGGCCAGGAAGAGGTTCTGGTTGAGGGGGAAGTTGAAGATCATGTGCATGCGGTCGCCGCGCCCGAAATAGTCGTCGACCTGGTCCATGGGGATGTTGGCCTCGCCGAGCAGGATGGCGTGGGCGCGCCGCCAGGACAGGAAGGTGCGCAGCTCCGTCAGGTAGTGGTGTTCGTCCTGCTCGGGATGCTCGTGCGGCTCGAGGCCCTTGTACTCGAGGAGGAACGGCACCGCGTCGACCCGGAAGCCGGAGACGCCGAGCTGGAGCCAAAAGCCCATGATCTTGTCGATCTCCTCCTTCACCGCCGGGTTGGCGATGTTGAGGTCGGGCTGGTGGTCGTAGAAGCGGTGGAAGTACCAGCGCTTCGCCTGGTCGTCGTAGGTCCAGACCGCGTCCTGCTCGCCCGGGAAGACGACGCCCTCGTGCGCGTCGGCGGGCTTTTCGTCCTTCCAGACGTACCAGTCGTGAAAGGGGTTGTCCCGGCCCTTGCGGGCTTCCTGGAACCAGGGATGGTCGATTGAGGTGTGGTTGACCACGAGGTCGACGATGACCCGCAGGCCCCGGTCCTCCGCCGCCTTGGTGAAGGCGACGAAGTCGCCGAGCGTGCCGTGGCAGGGGTGGACGTTGTAGTAGTCGGTCACGTCGTAGCCGTTGTCCCGGTTCGGGCTCGGGTAGAACGGCAAGAGCCACACGCAGGTGCAGCCGAGCGCCTCGATGTGGTCGAGCCGGTCGGCGAGACCCTGGAAATCCCCGACCCCGTCGCCGTTCGAGTCCATGAAGGTCCCGACGTCCAGGCAGTAGATCACCGCGTTCTTGTACCAGAGGTCGAGCATCGCCGGTCCGGGGGTTCCGGCCTCAACGCGGGCCGGGTGCGGGAGTTTCGGCTTGCGCGCCGATCAGTCTCCCGCCGGGCGCGGTGCCGGCTCGTCGTCGAGGCCGAGGCCGGCGGGGCCGAGGACGAGGCGACCGACGAGGGCGAGGCAGGCGGCGAGGTAGACGAGCCCGAGCGGCACCCACATGACGAGACCGCCGAGCTGCTGGTCCTCGAGGGGGGTGAGGCCCCACAGCGCCGTCCGCCCGTCGTACCAGGAGAACAGGGGACACGGCGCGAAGGTGATGAGCGCCCCGAGCAGGCCGCCGTGGACGAGGGTCGCGAAGGCGGCGCCGAGCCCGGCCGGGATCGTCGCGGCGCTGCGGCTCGCGAGGAAGAGGCTCTGCCAAAAAAGGCATCGCCGTGCCGAAGAAGGTGAGGTGCTCGATCCAGTGCAGGGTCCGGTTCTCGAGGGCGGCGTCGAACAGCGCCGGCGCGTGCCAGCCCCACAGCACGGCCCCGTGCAGGGCGGCCGCGACGAGGGGGTGCAGGAGAACGGCGAAGCGCCGGGCGCCCGCGCGAAAAACCGGGCTCCGCGTGGCCCATCGACGCAGCCGCGCGGGCAGGCCCCAGGGCAGGGCGGCGCCGGGCCGGCCGAACAGCAACAGCGGCGGCGCCACCGCGATCAGGAGCCCGTGCTGGACCATGTGGGCGGTGAGCAGCGTCTCCCCGAGTTGGTCGAGGGGCGTCACCAGCGCGACGACGAGGGCGACTTCGCCGGCGAAGAACAGCCCGACCCGGGTCCGCGACACGCCCCGGCCGGTCCCCGCCCGCGCCCACAGGCGCAGCACGCCGCGCCCGTAGAGCCAGTGCACGACGAAGAGCGGCACCAGCACGCGAAAATCGAAGGTCCAGTGGTGCCAGAGATCGCCCGGCCCGACCGGCAGGCCGGGACCGTGGGCGAGC
>DATLFZ010000153.1:0-6736 GCA_035540795.1 Beijerinckiaceae bacterium
CGGCTCCTCCCTGACGCTGGGCGCCTTCCGGCGGCCGACCCTCGAGACCATGCCGACCGACGCCAAGGCGGGCTGCCTCTACCCGAACAACGCCCGCACCATGCGGGAGGCGCGCTCCCGCGGCTTCGACAACGCGCTCGTCCTCGACATGCTCGGCAACGTCGCCGAGACCGCGACCGCCAACGAGTGCATGGCCCGCGACGGGGTCGTGTTCACGCCCTACCCGAACGGCACCTTCCTGAACGGCATCACCCGCCAGCGGGTGATCCGGCTCCTGCGCGAGGCGGGGGTCACCGTCGAGGAGACGGTGCTGCGCTACGAGGACTTCCTGCAGGCCGACGAGGTGTTCACGACCGGCAACTACTCCAAGGTGATGCCGGTCGTGCGTCTCGACGATCGCCGCCTGCAGCCCGGGCCGCTCTACCGCCGCGCCCGCGAGCTCTACTGGGACTTCGCCCACAGCCGAGGGTGAGGCCGGCGGGCGCGCCGCCGGCCGGGGTCACACGCCCCAATAGGGCGGGACCCGGTAGTGGTCGTGCAGCGCCTTCTCGCGCTCGCGCGACCAGCGCTCCCCCTCCTCGTCGTCCGGGGCGCTCCCGATCTCGTCCGCCGTGCGGTCGAGCTGGTAGGACTCGAAGTGCGGGTTGTAGTGCAGCGCGTTCCACGGCACCCGGCGCGTCTTCTCGCCGAGGCCGAGAAAACCGCCGAACGACATGATGGCGTAGGCGACGCGCCCGCTCACCTTCTCGATCACCAGGCGGTCGATGGTGCCGATCTTGGCGCCGTTGGCGTCGACGACGGGGGTGTCCTCGACCCTGTCGCTGTCGATGAAGGGATGGACCGGCTGTCGGGTGACGGTTTCGGTGTTCATCACGAAGCCCTCCGTGACGATACGGCAACGCTTGGACAGCCCCGGCGTTCCACTTTAGTCTAATGCGCGCGGCGGGAACCGGCGCCGGCCACTCGCGTTAGGCGCCGCTCGCGCCGAGGCCGGGGCGGGCCTATATCTGCGCCGATGAGCGACATCGACGAGATCGTAGAGAATTTCGAGCTCCTGGACGACTGGGAGGAGCGCTACCGCTACCTCATCGAGCTCGGCCGGGCGATGCCGCCCCTGCCCGACGAGGCCCGCACGGACTCGAACAAGGTCCAGGGCTGCGCGAGCCAGGTCTGGCTCGAGACCCGCTGGGACGAGGCGACCGGCGACCCCGTCATGCGGCTGCGGGGCGACAGCGACGCGCACATCGTGCGCGGGCTCGTCGCCCTCCTGATCGCCCTGTTCTCGGGCAAGCGCGCCCGGGAGGCGGCCGAGACGGACGCGCTCGGCCTGTTCCGCAGCCTCGGCCTGTCCGAGCACCTCACCCCCCAGCGCTCGAACGGGGTCCGCTCGATGGTCGAGCGCATCAAGGCCGACGCCCGCCGGGTCGCGACGGCGTCCTGAACCGCGTCGCGCCGGCGGCGACGCCCGTCCGGGGTGGTGCGCCGCCCTTTCCCGCCTATATCCGGCTCACAACGGATCCGACATGCCTCCCCATTCTCCCCGGCCGGCCTCGGCCGGCACCGCCCGCCCGGGCCTCGTCCCCGTGTTCCGCAAGCTGTGGCCCTATCTGTGGCCGCACGGCCGCCCGGACCTGCAGAGCCGCGTGTTCATGGCCTTCGGCCTGCTGCTCGCGGCGAAGCTCGTCACCGTGGCGATGCCGTTCACGTTCAAATGGGCGACCGACGCCCTCGTCGCGGTCACAGCGGGCCCCGGCGCGCCGACGAGCGCGGCGGCGATCTCCGGCCACTGGCTGTGGGGCGCGCCCGTCCTCCTGACGATCCTGTACGGCCTGTCCCGGGTGGCGATGGCGCTCCTCACCCAGGCCCGCGACGGGCTCTTCGCCAAGGTCGCCATGCACGCGGTGCGGCAGCTGGCGCTCAAGACCTTCGCCCACATGCACCGCCTGTCGCTCCGCTTCCACCTCGAGCGCAAGACCGGCGGCCTCACCCGGGTGCTCGAGCGCGGCCGCAACGGCATCGAGGAGCTGTCGCGGCTGTTCGTGCTCCAGCTCATCCCGACGGTCCTCGAACTGGCGCTGGTGCTCGGCATCCTGGCCTGGCAGTTCGACTGGACCTACTCGGCCGTGGTCGTGGTCACGATCGCGGTCTACCTCGTCTACACCTACAAGGCCACGGAATGGCGGATCGCGATCCGCCGGCGCATGAACGAGTCCGACACGGACGCCAACACGAAGGCGATCGACTCGCTCCTCAACTTCGAGACCGTGAAGTATTTCGGCGCCGAGGAGCGCGAGACGAAGCGCTACGACGTCTCGATGGAGCGCTACGAGCGCGCCTCGACCCAGACCTACGTCTCGCTCGCGGTGCTCAACGCCGGCCAGGCGGCGATCTTCACCGCCGGCATGACCACCATCATGGCCTTCGCCGTGCGCGACATCATGGCCGGCAACGCCACGATCGGCAGCTTCGTGCTGGTCAACGCCATGCTGATCCAGCTCTACATCCCGCTCAACTTCATGGGCATGCTGTACCGGGAGATCAAGCAGGCGCTCATCGACATCGACGACATGTTCGGGATCCTGGAACGCAACCCGGAGATCGAGGACCGCCCGGGCGCGAAGCCCCTCGTCGTCACCGAGGGCACCGTGCGCTTCGAGGAGGTGCATTTCGCCTACATCCCGGAGCGGCCGATCCTGAAGGGGATCAGCTTCGAGGTGCCGGCCGGCAAGACGGTGGCCATCGTCGGCCCCTCGGGCGCCGGCAAGTCGACGATCTCGCGCCTCCTGTTCCGGTTCTACGAGCCGACGAGGGGGCGCATCCTCGTCGACGGGCAGGACATCGCCCAGGTGACGCAGACGAGCCTGCGCTCCGCCATCGGCATGGTCCCGCAGGACACGGTCCTGTTCAACGACACCATCGGCTACAACGTCCGCTACGGGCGCTGGGACGCGTCCGAGGAGGAGGTCGTCGAGGCCGCCCGCCTCGCCCAGATCGACCGCTTCATCGGCACCCTGCCGGAGCGCTACGAGACCTCCGTCGGCGAGCGCGGGCTCAAGCTGTCGGGCGGCGAGAAGCAGCGCGTCGCCATCGCCCGCACCATCCTCAAGGGGCCGCCGATCCTGCTCCTCGACGAGGCGACGAGCGCGCTCGATTCCTTCACCGAGAAGGAGATCCAGGACGCCCTCGACCGGGTCAGCCGCGGCCGCACCACCCTCGTCATCGCCCACCGCCTGTCGACGGTGATCGGGGCGGACGAGATCATCGTCCTCGACAAGGGGGTGATCGTCGAGCGCGGCTCCCACGCGGCGCTGCTCGCCCGCAACGGCGTCTACGCGGCCATGTGGAACCGCCAGCGCCAGGCCGAGCAGGCCCGCGAGGCCCTCAAGCGGGCCGAGGAGGAGGCCGAGCCGTCCTTTCGCGTGAGCCTCGCGGGTTGACGCCCCGGGGCGGCGCTGCCATCCCGGGCCCCCTGGAGAGGAACCGATGCACGACCTCCTCGAGTCGATCCGACGGGTCTTCGTCCCGATCAACAAGGCCGGCTACCCGTTCATCGCCATCGGGGCGGTGCTGGCGGTCCTGCTCGGGCTCCTCTGGGGGCCCCTGTTCTGGATCTTCCTGATCCTGACCCTGTGGGTGTGCTACTTCTTCCGCGACCCGCCCCGGGTCACGCCTCAGCGCGAGGGGCTCGTGATCTCGCCGGCGGACGGGCGGGTGAGCCGCATCACCACCGCCGTGCCGCCGCCGGAGAGCGGGCTGCCGCCCGAGCCGATGACCCGCATCTCGGTGTTCATGAACGTGTTCGACTGCCACGTGAACCGCTCGCCGGTCACGGGGCGGGTCGTGCGCCAGATCTACACGCCGGGCCTGTTCCTCAACGCCGACCTCGACAAGGCGAGCGAGGACAACGAGCGCAACGCCGTCGTCATCGAGAGCGGCGGCGTCGAGATCGGCGTCGTCCAGATCGCCGGGCTCGTCGCCCGGCGCATCGTCACCTGGGTCCAGCCCGGCGACACCCTCGCCGCCGGCCAGCGCTTCGGCCTGATCCGCTTCGGCTCCCGCCTCGACGTCTACCTGCCCGGCGACGTCCAGGTGCTCGTCGGCGAGGACCAGATGGCGATCGCCGGCGAGACCGTCCTGGCCGACCTCAAGGCCGACGAGCCCCGGCGCCAGTTCCGGATGGACTGAGTTGCCGGCCCCCGCGGGCCGGCTATTGTCGCCCGCATGAGCGAGCTCTTTCCGCCCTTCGCCCCCGATCCCGAGCCGCGCAAGCGCCTCTTCCGCCCGGTGCCCTTCCGGGTCATCGCGCCGAACCTGATCACGCTGCTCGGCCTCTCGCTCGGCCTGACCGCGATCCGGCTCGCGTTCGAAGGCCGCGTCGAGCCGGCGATCCTGGCGATCCTCGCGGCGGGCGTGCTCGACGGCGTCGACGGGCGCGTGGCGCGCCTCCTCAAGGGCACCTCCCGCTTCGGAGCCGAGCTCGACTCCCTGTCCGATTTCGTCTGCTTCGGGGTCGCGCCGGCGCTCATCCTCTACAGCTTCGTGCTGTTCAACCTGCGCGGCGTCGGCTGGATCGCGGCGCTGGTCTTCGCCATCGCGGCGGGGCTGCGGCTCGCGCGCTTCAACGTCATGATCGACGATCCGACCCGGCCCGAATGGACCAAGAACTTCTTCGTCGGCATGTCGGCGCCGGCGGCGGCGGTCTGCGCGCTCCTGCCGATCTACCTGCATTTCCTCGGCGTGCCGATGGGCGCGGCCGCGGCGCCGCTGGTGCTCGTCTACGTGCTCGGGCTCGCCTTCATGATGGTGTCGACCATCCCGACCTTCTCGGGCAAGACCATGAGCACCCGCGTGCCGCGGCACTGGGTGCTGCCGATCTTCGTGGTGACGGTCGCCTTCATCGGCCTCCTGGTCAGCTACCCCTTCGCCGTGCTGTCGATCGGCACCGTGCTCTACCTCGCGAGCATTCCCTTCGGCGTCGCCTGGTACCGCCGGCTGCGGCGGGAGGACCGCCCGGCCCCGCCCGAAATCCCGTCGGAGGGCTCGGCCCCGCCGCCGGCGCCGGGACCGTAGGCCCTCGTTCCTGCACGGCACCCCGGCGAAACTGGCGGGCTGCGCCGGCCTGCCGCCGGGGCGATGGTCGGGCTATGAAGACCCGATCCGCGCGCACCATCCTGTCATGGCTCGTCCTCCTCACCCGCCCGAGCGCCCCGAGCCGTCCTGGGACGACCTGCGGGTGTTTCTGGCCGTGGTGGCTCATGGATCGCTGATGGGGGCGGCCGCCGCCCTGCGGCAGAGCCAGGCGACCGTCGCGCGCCGGGTGCGCGCCCTCGAGGAGCGCCTCGGCGTGCCCCTGTTCGCGCGCGGTCCGAACAGCCTCGGCCTCACCGAGGCGGGCTTCGCGGTGCTGGAGGCGGCGGCGCCCATGGCGGAGGCGGCGGAGGCGATCCCGGGCATCGCCGCCGCCTACCGCGCCGGCCCGGACGCCCCGGTGCGGATCACCGCCACCGCCTCCGTGTCGCTGTTCCTGTCGCGCCATGCGGTCGAGCTCGCCGAGGCGGCGGCGCCGACGCAGATCACGCTCATCCCGACCCGCCGCCGGCTCGACCTCGCGAGCGAGGCCGAGATCGGACTGCGCATGCGCCGTCTGCCGGAGGGCGGCGCGCTCTACGCCCGCAAGGTCGGGCGCTTCGCCTTCGCGCTCTACGAGAGCCGCACCAGGCCGTCGGACGCGGTGATCGCGCCGCCGGAGGATCCCGACCTGTCCCGGCAGGCGGCCTACGTGGCGCGGATCGCCCAAGGCCGCCGGGTGGCGGCCCGCATCGGCGAGACGCCGATCCGCTACCAGGCCGCCAAGGCGGGGCTCGGGGCGGCGTTCCTGCCCTGCTGGCTCGGGGATTCCGACCCGGACCTGGTGCGTCTCGCCGACCCGCCCGAGGACCTGATCGAGGACCTGTTCCTGGTCGTGCACGAGCGCAGCCGGCGGCGCCCCGCGGTGACCCGGGTCGCCGAGGCGCTGGCGGCCCTGCTGCGCCGGCACGCGCCGGCGCTCGCGGGCGGATGAGGATCAGCGCCGGGCGGCGCGGGCCTCGATCGGGTCCCGCGGGAGCCGGCCTGTCTTCTCGAGATGGTCGATGACGATGCGCACGTTGCGCCGGTTGGCCTTGAAGACCATGTCGAAGAGGTCGCCGACGAGGGGGACCGCCCCGATCGCCGTGTCCACCGCCGTGTTGCCGACCATGCGCGCGATCTTGCGCTTCGGCACCCCGAGCCGGCGCGCCTCCCAGATGATGTAGGCCGACAGGGTCGCCGAGAGGGCGTCGCCGATCCCCGGCACGAGGCCGAGCACCGCGTCGAGACCGACGGTGCGCCCGGTCCCCGGAACCGGGATCGAGCTGTCGAGGAGCCGCGCCAGCGCGGTGATCCGGTTCACCGAATCCGCATAATGCGGCGCCTGCTCCAGCACCGTCGCGAAGATCGGCTCGAAACGAACCGCCACCATCGTCACCCCCTGCATCTTCGGCAGGTCCCCGATGTGGCGAGCCCCGGCCGGAGTTCAAGCGGCTGCCGGACGAGGCCGCGAACGGAACCGCTGAGTAATCCTCAGAACGAGGCGCCCTCCTCCCCCTTGCGGGGAGGTCGGACTCGGGGCCGCAGGCCCCGAGCCGGCTGGGGGTCGCCGGGGAAGGGCGCGGGCGCTCCCGGTGCGAATGCCCTCTGCGCCGGCGCCCTTCCCCGG
>DATLFZ010000154.1:0-3329 GCA_035540795.1 Beijerinckiaceae bacterium
GCCCTTTGCGAATGGGCGATCGCCCACTGGGCGAGCCTCTCCACCGCCGAGAAGGCGGCGTGCTCGGCGACGACGGCCCGCATCTCCTGCGGCCGCGCCCGGCCGGCGAGGATCTTGTAGTTCTCCCGCACGGCCCGGTCGGCGGTGCCGCGCAGCTGCTCGAGCTCGCGGGCGCGGGGGAGGAGGGCGGCGGGCTCGGGACCCCAGAGGCCGCGCGGATCGGCCTGGCAGTCCGCCTCCCGGATGACGCAGGCCTGGTCGGGCTCGCGCACCAGGACGGCGCCGTCGAGCACGTCGAACACGATCGGGCAGGCCGGCGCCTGGACCGCGTAGCGGGCGAGCCCGTCGGGGCGGCCGAGGCTCGCCACCGGCACCGCCTCGGCGCCGCCGAGGCGGACCGCGCAGGCCTGGCTCTGGTCGCTGATCTGGTAGCCGGCGAGGCTGATCTGGGCCCGCAGGTCGGTCCGGCCGGTGCGCTCGAGGCGCAGGCTTCCCGTGACCCCGTTGAGGCGCAGTTCGCGTCCGACGACGCTGTCTTCGGTCGGCGCGCGGAAGGCGATCGGCCGTGGCGGCGGCGGCCCGGTCGGCTGCCCCTCCGGCGGGAGGCCGGCCCCCGGGGGCAGCGGCTGGCCGGGGAAGCCCGGGTCGGGCACCGGCCCGGGCGGCAGGGGCTGCGGCACGGGCGCCGGGACGGGGCGCGGGGGCATCGGCGGCGGCTGGCGCCCGAACAGGAAATCGAACAGGCCCTGCGCCTGCGCGGCCCCGGCGAGCGGGGCCGTCGCGAGCACGGCGGCGAAGGCGAGGCGCAGGATCGTCATCGAGTCCAGGGCGGGCCCTGGGGCCCGGGAGGTCGCGGCGGTTCGCGCTTGCTATCACGGCAGGGCGCCCTTTGCGAATGGGCGATCGCCCACTGGGCGAGCCTCTCCACCGCCGAGAAGGCGCAGCCGCACTCGCCTTGCGGCGTTTTGGGCCCCTTCTTATATCAGCGCCGGTCCAGGGGCCGGCCGGTTCGGTTCGCGCGAACGAGGCCCGGCGGCCCGACAATCGTCAACAAGAGAGCCATGGGCCGGGCTGCTTCGGGGCCCGGCGGTCTGCTTCAGAAAGGTAAGGGATCCAGCCATGGGTAAGGTCATCGGTATCGACCTCGGCACCACGAATTCCTGCGTCGCGGTCATGGAAGGCGCGACGCCCAAGGTCATCGAGAACGCGGAAGGGACCCGCACCACCCCCTCGATCGTCGCCTTCACGGACGACGGCGAGCGGCTCGTCGGCATGCCGGCCAAGCGCCAGGCGGTGACGAACCCGGAGCGCACCTTCTTCGCCATCAAGCGGCTCATCGGGCGCACCTACGAGGACCCGATGACGCAGAAGGACAAGGGGCTCGTCCCCTACAAGATCGTCCGCGGCGGCAACGGCGACGCCTGGGTCGAGGCCGACGGCAAGCAGTTCTCCCCCTCCCAGATCTCCGCCTTCATCCTGCAGAAGATGAAGGAGACCGCCGAGGCCCATCTCGGCCAGACCGTCACCCAGGCGGTGATCACCGTCCCGGCCTACTTCAACGACGCCCAGCGCCAGGCGACCAAGGACGCCGGCAAGATCGCCGGGCTCGAGGTCCTGCGCATCATCAACGAGCCGACCGCGGCCGCCCTCGCCTACGGCCTCGACAAGAAGAAGTCCGGCACCATCGCGGTCTACGACCTCGGCGGCGGCACCTTCGACATCTCGATCCTCGAGATCGGCGACGGCGTGTTCGAGGTGAAGTCGACGAACGGCGACACCTTCCTCGGCGGCGAGGACTTCGACATGCGCCTCGTCGAGTACCTGGCCGGCGAGTTCAAGAAGGAGCAGGCGATCGACCTGAAGAAGGACAAGCTCGCCCTCCAGCGCCTCAAGGAGGCGGCGGAGAAGGCCAAGATCGAGCTGTCCTCGGCCACCCAGACCGAGATCAACCTGCCCTACATCACCGCGGACGCCTCCGGGCCGAAGCACCTCACGATGAAGCTGTCGCGGGCGAAGTTCGAGAGCCTCGTCGACGACCTCGTCCAGAAGACCATCGAGCCCTGCCGCAAGGCGCTCAAGGACGCGGGCCTGTCGGCCGGCCAGATCGACGAGGTCGTGCTCGTCGGCGGCATGACCCGCATGCCCAAGGTCCAGGACGCGGTGAAGCAGTTCTTCGGCAAGGAGCCCCACAAGGGCGTCAACCCGGACGAGGTGGTCGCCATCGGCGCCGCCATCCAGGCGGGCGTGCTCCAGGGTGACGTCAAGGACGTGCTGCTCCTCGACGTGACGCCCCTGTCCCTCGGCATCGAGACGCTCGGGGGCGTGTTCACCCGGCTGATCGACCGCAACACCACCATCCCGACCAAGAAGAGCCAGGTCTTCTCGACCGCCGAGGACAACCAGAACGCGGTCACGATCCGGGTCTTCCAGGGCGAGCGCGAGATGGCGGCGGACAACAAGCTGCTCGGCCAGTTCGACCTGATGGGCATCCCGCCGGCGCCGCGCGGCGTGCCGCAGATCGAGGTCACCTTCGACATCGACGCCAACGGCATCGTCAACGTCACGGCGAAGGACAAGGCGACCGGCAAGGAGCAGCAGATCCGCATCCAGGCCTCCGGCGGTCTCTCCGAGGCCGACATCGAGCGCATGGTCAAGGACGCCGAGGCGCACGCCGCCGAGGACAAGAAGCGTCGCGAACTGGTCGAGGCGCGCAACCAGGGCGAATCGCTCATCCACGCGACCGAGAAGTCGCTGAAGGAGTACGGCGACAAGGTCGCGGCCGCGGACAAGCAGGCGGTCGAGACCGCCGTCGACGCGCTGCGGCAGGCTCTCTCCGGCGAGGACACCGAGGTCATCAAGGCCCGCACCACGGACCTGATGCAGGCCTCGATGAAGCTCGGCGAGGCCATGTACCAGGCCCAGGCCGCCAATGCGGGCGGCGAGGGCGACGGCGGCGCGGGCGACGCCGGCGGCCCGGGCGCGACCGGCCAGAAGGACGACGTCATCGACGCCGACTTCCAGGAGGTCGACGACCAGGACAAGAAGAAGCGGGCCTGATGGGACCCGTCATCCCCGGGCGGCGGAGCCGGCCCGGGGATCTTCCGCCGGAAGCGCGCCTTTCGGCCCGAGATGGCCGGGTCACGCCCGGCCATGACGCGTTTGGGGACGAGGGGCGACGGCGCTGATGTCGAAGCGCGACTACTACGAGGTGCTGGGCGTCGCCAAGACGGCGACCGACGCCGAGCTGAAGGCGGCCTTCCGCAAGCTCGCGATGAAGTACCACCCGGACCGCAACCCGGGCGACAAGGACGCGGAGGTCAAGTTCAAGG
>DATLFZ010000155.1:0-3552 GCA_035540795.1 Beijerinckiaceae bacterium
GAAGCCGGATCACGCGCACGTCGTGGCAGAAGTATTTTCCCCCGAACTGGGCGCCGACGCCGAGGGCCTGCGTCATGGCGTGGATCTCGGCCTCGAGCGCGAGGTCGCGGAAGGCGTGGCCGCTCTCCGAGCCCCGCGTCGGCAGCGGGTCGAGGTAGCGGGTCGAGGCGAGCTTGACCGTCTTCAGCGTCTGCTCCGCCGTCAGGCCGCCGATGACGATCGCGAGGTGATAGGGCGGGCAGGCGGCGGTGCCGAGCGTGAGGATCTTCTCCTTCAGGAACGGCATCAGCCTTTCCTTGGTCAGGAGCGCCGGGGTCGCCTGGTAGAGGAAGGTCTTGTTGGCCGAGCCGCCGCCCTTGGCGACGAACAGGAACTTGTAGGAATCCTCCCCCTCCGCGTAGATCTCGATCTGCGCCGGCAGGTTCGAGCGGGTGTTGGTCTCCTCGAACATGGAGAGGGGCGCGAGCTGCGAATAGCGCAGGTTCTTCTTCAGGTACGCGTCCCGCACCCCCTCGGCGACGGCGCTCTCGTCGTCGCCGCCGGTGAGGACGAGGCGGCCCTTCTTGCCCATGACGATGGCGGTGCCCGTGTCCTGGCACATGGGCAGGATCCCGCCCGCCGCGATGTTGGCGTTCTTGAGGAGGTCGTAGGCGACGAAGCGGTCGTTCGCGGTCGCCTCGGGATCGTCGAGGATCGCGCGCAGCTGCTTCAGGTGCCCGGGGCGCAGCAGGTGGTTGATGTCGACGAAGGCCTGCTCGGCGAGGAGCCGGATCGCCTCGCGCTCGACCACCACCGCCTCGCGAGAGCCGAGGCGCTCGACCCGCACCCCCTCGCTCGTCAGCTTGCGGTAGGGGGTCTCGTCGGGACCGAGCGGAAACAGGTCCTGGTGGGCGTACATGGGGGCTCCGGGGGCGGCGGGATCGCGCGCCTTCTAGCCCCTCCGGGAGCGGGCGGGAAGGGTCACGCCGCCCAGGGCGCCGCGGCCTGGCTCAGGACCGCGTAGAGGGCGTCCGGATCGCGGGCGGCGCGGACCTTGTCGAGCACGCCGGGCTCCCGCAGCACCCGGGCGACCTTGGCGAGCGCCTTCAGGTGGTCGGCCCCGGCGCCCTCGGGGGCGAGGAGCAGGAACAGGACGTCCACGGGCTGCCCGTCCAGCGCCTGGAAGTCGATCGGCTTCTCGAGCCGCGCGACGAGCCCGAACAGGCGCTGCAGGCGCGGCAGCTTGCCGTGCGGAATGGCGATGCCCTCGCCGATCCCGGTCGAGCCGAGGCGCTCGCGCTGGAGGAGCGCTTCGAACACCTCGCGCTCGTCGATTCCGGCGAGCCGGGCGGCGTGCTGGCTGAGGTCCTGGAGGACCTGCTTCTTGGCGCTCGCGCGGAGCGAGGTCAGGACGGCGTCCCGACCCAGGAAATCTTGCAGGGGCATCGGCTTGATCGAGGTCCAAGGCGGGGCCGCCGGCCCCGTCCCCACGTGCTGAAATGCTCTTGTTACGCAAGCGCCGGGCCACCGGCCCGCCGGATCGTCATCGGCCGGCCGGCGGGTCGATCCATCCGATCGCCCCGTCGCCGCGGCGATATACGACGTTCACGCGGCCGGTGCCAGCGTGAATGAACGGCACCACCGGCGCCCCGGTGAAGTCGAGCTCGACCACCGCGTCGCGGACCGACATGCGGTGCAGGGACCGGGTCGTCTCGGCGATCACCACCGGGTGGTACTCGCCGTCCTCCTCCGCCTCGTCCGGCGCCTCGAGCACCGAATAGGCGCTCTCCAGCGCCGGCTCGGCCGGGCCGCGGCCGTTGCCGGCCTGCTTGTCCTTCAGACGCCGCTTGTAGCGGCGCAGGCGCTTCTCGATGCGCTCGGCGGTGTCGTCGAAGCTCGCATAGGCGTCGTGGGCGGCGCCGGTCGCCTCCAGCGTGACCCCGGAGGCGAGGTGCAGGACGCACTCGCTGCGGAAGCGCGCCCCGTCCCGGGCGATGGTGACGTGGCCGCTGAAATCCCCGTCGAAGTACTTCCGCAGCGCGGCGGCGACCCGGCTCTCGACCTGCCCTCGCAGGGTCTCGCCGATGTCGAGGTTCTTGCCGGACACGCGCAGGGGCATGGTCGCTTCCTCCCGGCCGCGGGGCGGCCTCTCCGTCGGGCCGTTCGGCCTCATCCGGTTGAGATGGGAGGAGGCTGCGGCGGTTCCAAGGCGGCCGCGCCCGAGGTCAGCCGGCGAGCGCCGCCTGCTTCTCGCGCCGGCGCTCGACCGAGGAGGGGATGCGCAGGGATTCCCGGTACTTGGCAACGGTGCGCCTTGCGATCTCGACCCCCTCCGTCTTGAGCTTCTGGACGAGGGCGTCGTCGGAGAGCACGTCCCGCGCGCCCTCCCCCTCGATGAGCTGCTTGATGCGGTGGCGCACGGCTTCCGAGGAATGCGCCTCGATCCCGGCCGAGCCCGGGATCGCCGCCGAGAAGAAGTACTTCATCTCGAAGGTGCCCCGGCTCGTGCCGATCGACTTGTTCGAGGTCACCCGCGAGACGGTGGATTCGTGCATCCCGACCGCGTCGGCGATCGTCTTGAGATTCAGGGGGCGCAGATGCGAGACGCCGTGGGCGAAGAAGCCGTCCTGCTGGCGCACGATCTCGCTCGCCACCTTCAGGATCGTCTTCGCCCGCTGCTCGAGGCTGCGGGCGAGCCAGTTGGCGTTCTGCAGGCAGTCGACGAGGAAGGCCTGGTCGGCCTGGCTCCGGGCCGCCCGCGAGACCGTGGCGTAGTAGGTCTGGTTGACGAGCACCCGCGGCAGGGTCTGCGGGTTGAGCTCGACCGCCCAGCTGCCGTCCGGGGCCGGGCGCACCCAAACGTCGGGGATCAGCACGTCGACGGCGCCGCCGCCGAAGGCGCGCCCGGGCTTCGGATCGAGGGCGCGGATCTCCCGCACCATCTCGGCGAGGTCCTCGTCGTCGACCCGGCACAGCCGGCGCAGGGCGGCGAAGTCGCGCTTGGCGAGGAGGTCGAGGCGGCCGACGAGCGCCTCCATGGCCGGGTCGAACCGGTCACGCTCCCGCAGCTGGATGGCGAGGCACTCGGCGAGGTCGCGGGCGCCGACCCCCGACGGGTCGAAGCTCTGGACGAGGCGCAGCACGCGCTCGACCACGGCTGGCGCGGCGCCGAGGCGGTCGGCGATGGCTTCGACGGTCTCGCCGAGGTAGCCCGCCTCGTCGATCGCGTCGACGATGAAGCGGCCGACGAGCCGGTCGGTGGGGCTGCGGGTCGCGAGTTCGAGCTGGGCGAGGAGGTGCTCGTGCAGCGTCGCCTCGCGGGTGAGCGTCGCCTCGAAGTCCGGCGCCTCGCCGTCGAACCCGCCGCCGGCCCCGCTCGACCAGGCCGACGTGAGGGCGAGGGCTTCCGGCTCCGGCGCCTTGCGCTCGCCGACCTCGTCCGGGAACACGTTTTCGAGGGAGGTGTCGAGGTCGCCCTCGATCTCGGCGCGGCTCGCGACGCGGTCCTCGGACGGCCAGGGGTCGCCGGCCTCGCCGTCGGCGAAATCGTCGCTGTCGTCGCCGGCGCCGTCC
>DATLFZ010000156.1:0-3418 GCA_035540795.1 Beijerinckiaceae bacterium
GCCGAGATAGGCCCGCACGGCGAGCCAGAAGGCTTCGCCGCCGCCGATCCCGAGGGCCTTGAGTCGCGGCCGCGCCTCCGCGAACGGCATGTCGTGCACGAGGCGGAGCTCGACGAGCTCAACGCCCGCCTCGTCGACTTCGCCCACATCTCGCGCGCCCCGGCCCGTTTCGACGAGGCGGAGCTCGACGAGCTCAACGCCCGCCTCGTGCACGACATGCCCTTCGCCGAGGCGCGGCCGCGGCTCGAGGCCCTCGGGATCGGGGGCGGCGAAGCCTTCTGGCTCGCCGTGCGGGCCAATCTCGGCAAGGTCGCCCACGCGGCCGGGTGGTGGCGGGTGGTCGCGGGGCCGATCGCGCCCGTCATCGAGGATGCGGATTTCGCGGCGAAGGCGTCCGCGCTCCTGCCGCCGGAGCCCTGGGACGAGGGGACTTGGCGGACCTGGACCGACGCGGTGAAGGCGGCGACCGGCCGCAAGGGCCGGGCGCTGTTCATGCCGCTGCGCCTCGCCCTGACCGGCCTCGACCACGGGCCGGAACTCGCCGCCCTGCTTCCGCTGATCGGTCCCGAGCGCGCGCGCCGCCGGCTCGCCGGCGAGACGGCCTGATCACTCCGGCAGGGCCGGGACGGGGATGATGTTCGGCGCGACGATGCGCACCCGCCGGCGTCCCTCGGCGCCCGCGACCTCGCGCGTCGCGCCCTCGCCGACGCCGAGCACGCGCTCGCCCTCGATCGTCTTCGGCCCGATCCCGGCGGAGTCCTTCGTCGCGGTCGGATCCTTGTCGGCCTCCGCGGCCTCGCGCCGGCTCTCCTCGGTTTCCGCCGTCGCGACGGACCCCGTCGCGTCCACGTCGATCGGGGCGGTCCGGGCGGCCACCGGGATCGCCGTGCCGCTCGGAGTGCCGCTCGGGGCGTTGCGGCGGGCCTCGCGGGTGCGGCGCCGGTCGGGGCGCGGCCGCGACAGCTCCTCCGCCTTGGCGACGGTGACCAGGATGTCGCCGCGGCGCCGCTCGATCAGCTTCTCGGCGGAGGCGAGCGCCTGGGCCCAGCTCTGGCCGGGCTTGCGGCACGAGCAGGCCGGGTCGTAGCTCTTCTGGTAGACCGCCGCGGTCTTGAGGCGCGTATAGGGCTGCCCGCGGGTCGACACCGCCTCGGTGATGTCGCCGTCGAGGGGCATGCGGTAGGCGGCCGTCTCGGCGCCCGGGCAGAGCGCCTGGCACATGCCGTCCGGGGTCGCCCGTCCGGAGGGCTCGTTGTCGAGGGGGAAGAAGAAGCCGTCGCAGGTGCGCACGCAGACGGTGCGGCGTCCGCTCGCGGCGCGCTCCTCGCGCCCGCGCTGCTCGACCTGCCGCGGCTCCGGGGCGGGCGCCGGGCTGGCGCAGGCCTGCGCCACCGCGGCGGCGAGCTGGCGCCGGCGCGCCTCGCGCTGCGCGGCCGCCTGCGGGTCGGCCCGGGCGGCGAGCTGGGCGTAGGACGCCTGCATCGCCTGGATGCGCTGGGCGATCGCGCCGCACTCCGCCGGCGCGCCGAAGAAGCCGAAGCCGCCCCGGTCGCAGCCTATGGAACGGTAATAGCCGACGAGGCGGTGCATCTCCGCCACATGACGCCGGAGGGCGTCCTCCTGGGCGCGCGAGACGCCGCTGCGGCCGAGCGCCGCGAGTTCCGCCCGGTAGAGCTGGCAGGCGGCCGTCTGGGCGAGGGCGGCGCCGGTAAGAGCCACGAGACCGGCGGCGGCCGCGACCGCGCGGGACAAGGACCGGGAGAGCATCATGGGCTGCAAACGGGCGAGAACACCTGCGGTTCCCGCCCGCCTATTCTTCTGTCGCAGACGAATCAGCGCTCGGCAGCCGGAACTTTGCTTCGGAATGCCTTGTGACCACGATCCGCGCAAGCAACCGATGGGCCGCACGCCGCCGGCGCGCGACCCGACGCCCGGCGTTGCCGGGCGGAACGTCACGGATGGAAGCCGGTCAGTCGGCGCAGGTGATCGAGACCGGGCGCGCCGCGGCCGCGGACAGGGCGGCCGGGACGACCGACCCGGTGACGCTCTCGGGCTCGGCGCGGCCGAAGCTCACGACGCGCCGGTAGCCGTGCGTCTCGCACCAGGCGGCGGCGACGATGCGGCCGCATTCCGCGTTGCCCCCGGTGAGGCAGTCGCCGACCCCGTAGCCGTCGTTGGCCGGGACGAGGAAGGTCGCCTCGCTCTTCGGCAGCGGGCCCGTGGCCGCCGCCCGGGAGACCCCGTTGGGCAGGATCACGAACGAGGCGGCCGCGGCGAGCACGGCGGAGACGCCGAATACGGTGAGGGCGCGGCGCATGGTGAATTCCTCGTTGTGCTTTTTCTTCGCTTTCACTCTTTGGCCGGAGCCATGAACATTCCTTAAACGTTCGATGCTGGCGGTTTGTTTCAGCTTGGCCGTTCACGGACGCGCGAACGCCCGCCGACGCTCGTCCGGGCTTCTCGGATCGGCGCGGCGCGCGAGGATGACGGCCGGGTGAACCGCAGGAGCCACGCGCCTCGCCGCGGGCTTGACGCCGGGCGGGCGCGGCGTCATGGAGGGGGCATGACGGCGATCTTCGCGATCTTCAGCATTTGCGGCTAGCGTTCAGCGCTGGCCGGAGCCGTCTCGTTCGCACCCCCGATCGAAGGAAGCCCTCCGGCCCGCGGCGGGAGGATTCATGGGCCTGCGGCTCTACAACACCCTGACCCGGACGAAGGACGAATTCCGTCCGATCGACCCGATGAACGTGCGCCTGTACGTGTGCGGGCCGACGGTCTACGACTTCGCCCATATCGGCAACGCGCGTCCCGTCATCGTCTTCGACGTGCTCTTTCGGCTGCTGCGCCACCTCTACGGGGCGGAGCACGTCACCTACGTCCGCAACGTCACCGACGTGGACGACAAGATCAACGCCCGCGCCGCCGAACGGGGCGTGCCGATCCGGACCGTCACCGAGGAGACCCTGCGCCAGTTCCATTCCGACGTGGCGGCGCTGGGTGTCCTCGAGCCGACGGTCGAGCCGCGAGCGACCGAGCACATCGAGGAGATGAAGGCGCTGATCGAGCGCCTCGTCGCCGGCGGGCACGCCTATGTGGCGGAAGACCACGTCCTCTTCCACGTGCCGTCCATGCCCGATTACGGCGCCTTGTCGAAGCGCCCCCTCGACGAGATGGAGGCCGGCGCCCGGGTCGACGTAGCCCCCTACAAGCGCTCGCCGCTCGACTTCGTCCTGTGGAAGCCCTCGAAGCCCAAGGACCCGGCGTGGCCCTCGCCCGCCGGCATCGCCGCGCCGGGGCGCCCGGGCTGGCACATCGAATGCTCGGCGATGTCGTGGAAACACCTGGGCGAGAGCTTCGACATCCACGGCGGCGGCATCGACCTCGTCTTCCCGCACCACGAGAACGAGGTGGCGCAGTC
>DATLFZ010000157.1:0-9583 GCA_035540795.1 Beijerinckiaceae bacterium
GCACCTGCTCGAGAAGGAAGACCAGTTCCAAGGGGGCGTGTCCGGTGGGCGCGCCTCCCGGGGCGGGGGAGGCCGGCTCGGCCGAGCCGAGCGGGTCGGGAGGATTCCGGTCGGGTCCCCTCCCCGTCGTTCGAGGGCTCCCGCCCGGAGGAGGGAGCCGGGTCGGCCGGTCAGGCCGGCATCTTGCAGGCGCCGTCCTTCGGGGGCGCGATGACTTCCAGGTCCTCGTTCGGCCCGGGCACGGTGCCGAGCGGGTCGTAGATGTCCCACTGGTCCTTCATCTTGGCGGGATCCTTCGCCCGGACCGCGTACATCTCCATGACGATCTGGTTGTCGTAGGGGCGGAAATAGCCCTCGCGGGTCTTCATGATGTCGAACTTGGCGCCCTTGCGCAGGTGCTCGGCGAGCTTCTGCGGGTCGGTCGAGCGGGTCTCGGTCATCGACTGCGCGACGATCTTGAGGGAGTTGTAGTCGCCCCAGGACTGGTTCTCCGGCGGCTTGCCGTACTTCTTGGTGAAGGCGTCGACATAGGCCTTGGACGAGGGCGTCTCGACGAGGTGGTGCCAGACGAGCGGCCAGATGCCCGAGAAGTTGCCCTTGCCGGCGCCCCAGGCCACCGCCGTGTCGAAGCCGAAGCCCGCGACCGGAAACTGCAGCCCGAACTCCGAGTACTGCTTGACGAAGTTGGTGATCTGGTTGCCGGCGAGGTTCGAGATGACCACGTCGGGCCGCGCCTGGCGGATCTTGAGGAGATAGGGGCTGAAATCGGTGGCGTCGGTGGGGATGAGCTCGTCCGCCGCGAACTGGCCGCCGTGCTTCTCCATGAAGCGCTTGGCCACCTTGAGCAGGTCGTGGCCGAAGGCGTAGTCGGCGGTGAGCGAGAACCACTTCTTCCCCTTCACCATGTTCTCGCGCAGCAGGTAGCTGCCGGCCGCGTCGACGTACATCGAGTTCGCCGCCTCGATGTGGAACATGAACGGGTTGCAGTTCGTGCCGCGCAGCGCGTCCGAATTGGCGCCGGTGTTGATGAACACCGTCTTGGTGCGGTTCGCCACCTGGCCGATGGCGAGCGCCGTCGCCGACGAGATCTCGCCGATGATCATGGCGACCTTGTCGCGCTCGATGAGGCGCTCGGCCTTGGCGGAGCCGGTCTGCGGATTGACCGAATCCTCCATCACGAGCTCGATCCTGCGGCCGAGCACGCCCCCGGCGCCGTTGATCTCCTCCATGGCGAGGCGCACGCCCATCTGGGCGTATTCGCCGAGCGGGCCGAGGAAGCCGGTGAGCGGGGTCAGGTGGCCGATGCGGATGACGTCGGCCTGCGCCCGCGAGATCGCGGGCATGCCGATCGCGCCGAGGGCGGCGGTCCCGGCGGCCCCCTTCAGGATCGAGCGGCGGCTGATGCGAGAGGTCATGGGCGTTTGCTCCCTTGGAGTGAGCGTCGCGGCTTGGGCGGAACGGCTTGCCGCGATCTGTGATCACAGTTAGCTTCATCAAATCGGGCGCGTTGTCCAGCGCTTTTTCGGGTCCGGCCTTGTCCCTGCCGAAGCTCAAGACCATCGCCGCGGGCGAGCGCGAGACGCTCGGCGACCGCGCCTATGCGCAGCTGCGCGAGCTCCTGATCTCGGGCCAGCTCTCGCCCGGCGAGAAGATCTCGTTGCGCGCCCTCGCCGAGGCGCTCGGCGTCTCGATGATGCCGGTCCGCGCCGCGGTGAACCGGCTCGTCGCCGACCGCGCCCTCGAAGTGACGCCGAACCGGGCGGTGCGCGTGCCGGTGATGAGCGTCGCCCAGTTCCGCGAGCTCGCGCTCGTGCGCATGGAGATCGAGGGTTTCGCGGCCGAGCGCGCGGCGCAGGCCCGCTCGGCGGACGACCTCGCCCGCATCGCCGCCGCCGAGAAGGCCTTTCGGGCCGAGAGCATGCGGGCGCGGCCCGACCTCCCCCGCGCCGTCGAACTCAACAAGGACTTCCACTTCGCCCTCTACGGCGCCGCCGGGCTGCCGAGCCTCGTCGAGATCGTAGGCTCGCTCTGGCTCAAGGCGGGCCCGGTCATCAACCTCGACCTGCGCGCGAGCCCCGAGCGCCTCGTCACCGGCGGCGCGGTGCGCTACCACGCCGAGGCGCTCGCAGGCGTGCGCGCCGGCGACGGCGCCCGGGCCCGGGCCGCCATCGCCGCCGACATCGCGCAAGCCGCCGACTTCATCGTCTCGCGCGGCGGCCTCGCCTGAACGGAGAACCTCATGGACCTCGGAATCCGCGGCCTTCGCGTCCTCGTCACCGCCGGCGCCGGCGGGATCGGCCTCGAGATCGTGCGGGCCTTCTTGCGCGAGGGGGCGCGCGTCCACGTCTGCGACGTGGACGAGGCGGCGCTCGCGGCCCTCGGGCGCGAGGCGCCCGCGGTCACCCGTTCGACCACGGACGTGTCGGACCGGGACGCGGTCGCGCGCCTGTTCGACGACGCCCTCGACGCCCTCGGCGGTCTCGACTGCCTCGTCAACAATGCCGGCATCGCCGGGCCGACCGGGCGGGTCGAGGAGATCGCCCCGGAGGACTGGGACCGGACGCTCGCCATCAACATCACCGGGCATTTCAACTGCACCCGGCTCGCCGTGCCGCACCTGAAGAAGAGCGCCAACGGCAGCATCGCGAATCTGTCCTCGGCGGCGGGGAGGTTCGGCTTCCCCCTGCGCTCGCCCTACTCCGCCTCGAAATGGGGGGTGATCGGCGTCACCAAGACGTGGGCGATGGAGCTCGGCGAATTCGGCATCCGGGTGAACGCGATCCTGCCCGGCGTGGTCGAAGGCGAGCGCATCCGCCGGGTCTTTCGCGCCAAGGCCGAGGCGCGCGGCATTTCCGAAGCGGAGATGCAGCGCATGGCCCTGCAGCAGGCCTCGATCAAGGAGATGATCCAGCCGCAGCAGCTCGCCGACATGATCGTTTTTCTCGCCTCCCCCCTCGCCCGCACCGTCTCCGGCCAGGCGATCAGCGTCGACGGCGACCTGCAGTCGCTGGCCGGCTGAGGGCGGCGCCCCCTTCCCCTCCACGTCATGGCCGGGCTTGTCCCGGCCATGACGGAGGGAGGGCCTCGCGGGCACGGGTTCGCCCCACCGTGACGGCCGCCGCGGCTGCGTGCGCGGACGCACGTCGGGACGGTTAGCGGGGGCTTAACCCTGAAGCGGAGCCGGAACGCCGGCCCGTTTCAGGAGGCTACCATGATCCTCGACGCGAGCGCGCTCGACAAAGACCCGGAAGGGACCGCGCTCCTGCGAGCCGTCCTCGACCAGGGGCGCAAGCCGCGGCGCGCGCCGCGGGAGCCGGACGGCTTCGCCCGCCCGGAGAAGACGGCACACCGCGCCCGCCGCGGGCGGACGCCGGAGCGCGCCGAGGCACCGGTCCGTTAAGAAATCCTGCTACGATCCACCCGGACCGCCGGAAGAGCGGCAAGAGGGGCAAATGCCGATCGCGCTCGGATTCGACATCTTCGTCATCGCCGTCGTGCTGGTGGTCATCGTGACCATCGCGCTCGGCGTTCGCACCATCCCGCAGGGCTACAACTACACCGTCGAGCGGTTCGGGCGCTTCTCGCGCACGCTCGGGCCCGGGCTCGGGCTGATCGTGCCCTACATCGAGCGGGTCGGCCACAAGGTCAACACGATGGAGCAGGTGCTCGACATCCCGAGCCAGGAGGCCTTCACCCGCGACAACGCCGGGGTGCGCATCGACGCGGTCGCCTTCTACCAGATCCTGGACCCGGCCCGGGCCTCCTACGAGGTTGCCGACCTCGAACAGGCCCTGCTGACGCTGACCATGACCAACATCCGCACGGTCGTCGGCTCGATGGACCTCGACCAGCTCCTGTCGCACCGGGACGAGATCAACGAAAAGCTCCTCAAGGTGATGGACGCGGCCGCCTCGCCCTGGGGCGCCAAGGTCACCCGGGTCGAGATCAAGGACATCATCCCGCCGGCCGACCTCGCCGGCGCCATGGCCCGGCAGATGAAGGCGGAGCGCGAGAAGCGGGCCGCCGTGCTCGAGGCCGAGGGCCTGCGCCAGGCCGAGATCCTGCGCGCCGAAGGGCAGAAGCAGGCGCAGATCCTCGCCGCCGAGGGCCGCAAGGAAGCGGCCTTCCGCGACGCCGAGGCCCGCGAGCGCTCGGCCGAGGCGGAGGCGAAGGCGACCACCATGGTGAGCGAGGCGATCGCCCGCGGCGACCTCGCCGGCGCCAACTTCCTCGTGGCGGAGAAGTACGTCGACGCCATGAAGGCGCTCGCCACCGCCCCGAACCAGAAGGTCCTGATCGTGCCGACGGAACTCGGCGCGCTCGCCGGGACGCTCGGCGGCATCGCGGAGATCACCCGGGCGGTGTTCGGCGACGGGCCGCAGCAGCCGGGGCCGCCGCAGCGCCGCACAAGCCTGCCCCCGGCAGCCTGAGATGGTCTCCTACCTCGCCCATCTCGGCGCCTGGACCTGGGTCATCGTCGGGATCGTCCTCGTCGGGCTCGAAATGGTGATCCCGGGGACCTTCATGGTCTGGCTCGGGCTCGCGGCGATCTTCACCGGGCTTTCCATGTGGGCCCTCGGCCTGTCCTGGCAGGCGGCGATGCTGCTGTATGCGGTCCTCGCGATCGCACTCGCCTATGTGGGGCGGATGTTCGTCGGCGCCCGCGCCGAGGAGCGCGCCCCCGATCTGCCGAACCTCGGCCGGCGCGGCCAGGCGCTCGTCGGCCGCACCTTCACCCTCGACGCGCCGATCGAGCAAGGGGAGGGCCGCATCCGCGTCGACGACACGTCGTGGCGGGTGACCGGCCCCGACGCCCCCAAGGGCGCGGCCGTGCGGGTGGTCGGGGTCGAGGGTGCGACGCTGCGGGTCGAAGGGGCCTGATCACAGCCCCATCGTGCGCGGCAGCCAGAGCGCGATGTCGGGCACGAACACGACCATGCCCAGCGCCACGACCATCGCCAGCACCATCCACGACACCCAGGGGATGGTCGCCTCCATCGGCACCTCGGCGATCCGGCAGGACACCATGAGATTGACCGCCATCGGCGGGGTGAACTGGCCGACGGCGACCATCATGGTGATGATCACGCCGAACCAGACGAGGTCCCACTGGAAGCTCGCGGCGATCGGCAACAGGATCGGCAGCATGATCAGGTAGATCGACACCCCGTCGAGGAACATGCCCACGACGACGAGCACGAGGACCAGAAGCCCGAGCGTGCCGTATTCGCCGAAGCCGAGGCCGACGATCCAATTGGTGATCGGCTGGATGATGCCGAGCGTCGAGGTCGACCAGGCGAAGACCGAGGCGAGCGCCACCACGGTGAGGATCACCGCCGAGATCTCGCCGGCCTCGACGAGCATCTCGTAGACGTCGCGCAGCGTCAGCGTCCGGTAGATCACGAAGCCGATGAACAGGCCGTAGAACACGGCCATCACCGCCGCCTCGGTCGGCGTGAAGATGCCGATGCGCATCCCGCCGAGGATGACGACCGGCGCCATCAGCCCCCAGAAGGCCTCCTTGAAGGACTGCCACAGCTGCGGCCGGTCCTCCCCCTTCGCCTTGCCTCCGAAGTCGTTGAAGAACGACAGGGCGACGACGCACACGATCAGCGCCAGGCCGACCAGAAGCCCCGGGAACATGCCGGCCGCGAAGATCCCCGGCACGGAGACGCCGGGCGTCAGCACCGCGTAGATGATGAGGGCGATCGAGGGCGGGATGAGGATGTCGATGGCCGAGGCGGCGCCCACGTTCGAGGCGATGAAGGCGCGCGGATAGCCGTCGCGGATCATGCTCTTGGTGACGACCTGCCCCAGCGCCGCCGAGGTGGCGGGGCCGGAACCCGAGATGCCGCCCATCACCATGGCGACCATGACCGAAACGGTGGCGAGCGCGCCCCTCCCGGCCCCGACGAGGGCGGTCGCGAAGCGCACGAGGCGCAGCGCGACGCCGGTGCGGTCGAAAACCGAACCGACGAGGACGAACATGGGCAGCGCGATCAGCGGGTATTTCGCGATGCCCGCGTAGACGTTGGTCGGCATCGCCATCATGCTCTGGCCGGCGAGCGTGATGGCGAGCGCGCCGGCGAGGCCGAGGGCGATGCCGATCGGCACGCCGCCGACCAGCATGGCGACGAAGCCGACGAAGAGGATGGTGCCGATCACCCGTCCTCTCCCCGGGCGAGGCGGACGAAGCGCCCGGCCGCCCGCAGGCACACGAACAGCGACAGGACCGGCAGCCAGCCGGTGTAGAGCCATTGCGGGTTGCCGAGCCCTGGCGTCGTCACCTCGTAGCGGTACTCGTCATAGGCGAGGCCGGCCCCGTACCAGACGAGCAGGCCGAAGCAGAGGATCACCAGCGCCATGGCGACCATCTCGGCGATGCGGCGGCCGCGCCGGGACAGGGAATCGACGAAGTACCCGACCCGGATGTGGCGCCCCTTGGCGATCGCCGCCGAGGTGCCGACCAGCGCCACGATCACCATCAGCACCACCGAGTATTCCTCGGTGATGGCGAAGGAGACGTTGGTCAGGTAGCGCACGGCGACGTTCGCCGCCGTGATGAGCGCGATCGCCGCCATGGCGGCCGCGACCGCGACCTCCTCGATGCGGAGGGGGACGCGGGTGCGCGGCCGGCCGGGCTCGCCGGTCGGGTCGAGCTCGCTCATGCCATCAGGCGGCGGGGCGCTTGGCGATGGCCTCCTGGGCCTTCTTCACGAGGTCCGGGCCGGTCGTCTGGGCCCACTTGTCGAAGACGGACTTGGTCGCCGCCGCGAAGACCTTCTTCTCGTCCTCGGTGAGCTCGACCACCTCGACGCCGCGCTTCTTCAGCTCGTCGAAGGACGAGCGGTCGCCGCCCGCGCCGAGGCCCTTGCGGCTGCCGGCGATCTGCTCCTTCGCCGCCTGCTCGGCGGCGGCGCGGACGATCTCCTTGTCCTGGGCGCTGAAGCTGTCCCACACGCCCTTGTTGAGGTGGAAGATGCCGGCGTCGGCGACGTAGTTCCAGATCGTGAGATGGCGCTGGGCGAGCGTGTCCATCTTGAAGGCGAGGAACAGGTTGATCGGGTTCTCCTGCCCGTCGACGGCGCCGGTCGAGAGCGCCGGCTGCAGGTCGGCGAAGGACATCTGCAGGGGGTTGGCGCCGAGCGCGTTGAAGATGTCGGCGAAGATCGGGCCCGCCGCGTAGCGGATCTTCATGCCGCGCAGGTCCTCGGGGCGGCGCACCGGACGCTTGGAGTTCGACAGCTCACGAAAACCGTTCTCGCCCCAGGCCATCACGACCGAGTCGCGGGAGGCCAGGGTGGCGTCGAGGTCCTTGCGCACCTCGCCGGTGATCAGCGCGTCGAAGGCGCGGTGGTCCGGCATGAGGAAGGGCAGCGAGAACAGGTTCATCTCGCGGATCTGCGGGGCGATGTTGATGGTCGAGGAGACCAGCATGTCGATGACGCCCTGGCGCATGGCCACGAGCTCGCGGGTCTGGTCGCCGCCGACGAGCTGCGAGCCCGGATAGACCTTGACGTTGATCCGGCCCTGGCTGCGCTCGTTGATCAGGTCGGCCCAGCGGAAGGCGCCCTCGGAGAGCGGGATCGGCCGGTTGCCGACGACCGAGAGCTTGTATTCCTGCTTGTAGGTCTGGGCGCGGGCGATGAACGGCATGGCGACGGCGCCGAGGCCGCCGGCGAGCACGGCGCGACGAGTGGTCTTGATCATCTGGTCCTCCCTGCGGGCGGTTCCCGCCCTGGGCGCGGGCCGCGCCCGTTGCGCCTCATCTTGAACCAGACCGGCCGGGCCCGGACAAGGGCCTCACGCGACCCGGTCGCCCTTGCGGACCTGAACGGCCCGGTTGTCGGCGGCGGGCAGCATCTTGGCCGGATCGCGGGTGACGACGAGGTCGATCACCACCGGCCCCGGGGTGCCGAAGGCCCGTTCGAGGGCGGGCGCCAGCGCGCCCGGCTCCTCGACCCGGATGCCGGTGCAGCCGAGCGCCTGCGCCACCTGCGCGTAGTTCGTCTCGGCGAGGTCGGAGGCGTGGTAGGCCCCCTCCCCGTACATGAGGTGCTGGAGCGCCTTCACGTAGCCGGAGGCGGCGTTGTTGACGACGACCACGGCGAAGGACAGGCCCATGCGCCGGGCGGTCTCGAGCTCGCCGAGCATCATGTTGAAGCCGCCGTCGCCGGTGAGGCTGACGATGGTGCGCCCCGGCGCCGCGAGCGCCGCGCCCATGGCGCCGGGCAGGCCGTAGCCGATCGAGGCGAAGCCCCGGTCCGGCACGAAGCCGCGCCCCGCCTCCTTGGTGTCGTAGAGGAGCCCGCCCCAATGGGCGGCGAAGCCCCCATCGGCGAGGAGGATGCCGTCCGCCGGCATGAGGCGGTTGAGCTCGCCCATGAGCCGGCCCATGGACACCGGCACCTCGTCGGATTCGTAGCGCTCGCGGGTGCGCTCGCGCCACTCCGCCATGCGGCGGGCGACGGCATCGGCCCAGGCGGCGCGACGGCCGCGGATCGCCTCCGCGCCGCTCTCGAGCGCGGCGTGCAGGTCCTCGATGCCGGCGCGGGCGTCGCCCCACAACGCCACGTCCGGCTCCAGCGTGCGGCCGAACTCCTCGGCGACGATGTCGAGATGGACCAGCGTCTTGCCCCGGGGCGGCACGGTGTAGCGCTTGGTCGCGATCTCGCCGAGCTTGCAGCCGACGACGAGGAGCAGGTCGGATTCCTCGATCAGGCCGTTGGCGATACGGTCGTAGCGCCCGAACAGGCCGGCATTGAGCGGGTCCGTGCAGGCGATCGCGCCCTTGCCGGTCATCGTGTGCGCGACCGGCACGGCGAACGCCCGGGCGAAGGCGGACAGCGTCGGCGCCGCCCCGCTCAGATGCACCCCGCCGCCGGCGAGGACCAGCGGCCGCTCGGCCCGTCGCAAAAGGTCGGCGGCGCGGGCGAGCGCGGCGGCGTCCGGCCGGCAGCGCAGCGCCGGCGCGCCCCGGTGGGCGGGGTTCGCGGCGAAGTCGGCTTCATCGAACGGATGGGTCGCGTGGCAGACGTCCTCTGGGACGTCGACGACGACCGGGCCCGGCCGCCCTGTGGTCGCGACCGCGAAGGCGCGCCGCATCAGCTCGGGGATCCGCTGCACGACCTCGATCCGGATCAGCTCCTTGCAGGCCGGGCGCAGGATGTCGGTCTGGCGCGATTCCTGGGTCATGTTCTTCCAGGAATGCTGGCGGTGGGTGTCGCCGACCAGCGCGACCAGCGGCGTGCCGGCGTTGAGCGCCTCGACGAGGCCGGTGACGAGGTTCGTCGCCCCGGGACCGAGCGTCGCATCGACGAGGCCGACCCGGCCCGAGACCTTGGCGTAGGCGTCGGCCGCGAAGACCCCCGCCCGCTCGTCGTTGATGAGGTGGTGGGAAAGCCCGAGCCGCCGCGCCGCGTCGTAGAACGGCAGCAGCTGGAAGCCGCCCATGCCGAACATCGGCCCGCCCTCGAAGGCCTGGATCATCCGGGCGAGCGCCTCGCCCCCGGTCATCTCGTTGCTAGACATATCATCCTCTGATCGGGGGAGTGCGCGTTGCAAGAGTGCATAGAAGATGCGG
>DATLFZ010000158.1:0-4034 GCA_035540795.1 Beijerinckiaceae bacterium
CCCGAGGGCGAGGCCGGCGCCGCGTCCGGCGATGCTCTTGCCCGCGATGCGCAGCCGGCCCGGCGTGTCCTGGCTGCGCACCGCCCAGCCGTCCATGGCGGAAGCCGGAAAGGGCGGCTGCGTGCGGAGCGCGGCGAGGTCGGCGGCGAGCGTGCGACCGGCGCAATCGGCGACCGGGACCTCCTCGGCCGGAACGGGGCCCGGCACCGCGGCGAGGACGCGGGCGAGCGCCTCCGCGACCGGCAGGAGGCTCACGGCGCGTCCCAGTCGCCCGAGCGGCCGCCGCTCTTGCGCAGGAGCCGCACCCCGTCGATGCGCATGCCCCGGTCCGCCGCCTTGACCATGTCGTAGATCGTGAGACAGGCGACGGCGACCGCGGTCAGCGCCTCCATCTCGACGCCGGTCTGCCCGGCGACCCGGGCCTCGGCGGTGACCCGCACCCCCGGCAGCGCCTCGTCGATCTCGCATTCGACCCGCACCTTGGTGAGGAGGAGCGGGTGGCAGAGCGGGATCAGCTCGTGGGTGCGCTTCGCCGCCATGATGCCGGCGAGGCGGGCGGTGCCGAGCACGTCGCCCTTCTTGGCGTCGCCCTCGCGGATCAGGCGGACCGTGTCGGCCGCCATGACGACGCGACCCTCGGCGAGGGCGGCGCGGGCGGTGACGTCCTTGTCCGACACGTCAACCATGTTGGCGGCGCCGGTGCGGTCCAGGTGGGTCAGGCGCGGCACGGGTCAGCCGAACAGGAGCTTCTTGGTGGCCGCGGCCACGTCCGGCTGCCGCATCAGGCTCTCGCCGACCAAAAACGTGCGGATGCCGGCGGCGGCGAGCCGGTCGATGTCGGCCTTGGTGAAGATGCCGCTCTCGCCGACGACGATGCGGTCGGCGGGAATGCGCGGGGCGAGCTTCTCGCAGACCGCGAGGGAGACCTCGAAGCTGCGAAGGTCCCTGTTGTTGATGCCGACGAGCCTGGTGTCGAGGGCGAGCGCCCGGTCGAGCTCGCGCTCGTCGTGCACCTCGACCAGCACGTCGAGCCCCGCCGCCTGCGCGGTCTCCACGAGCGCGCGCGCCTCCGCGTCGGTGACGCTCGCCATGATGACCAGGATGCAGTCGGCGCCCCAGACCCGCGCCTCCCAGACCTGGTAGGGCTCGAACAGAAAGTCCTTGCGCAGGGCAGGCAGGCCGGAGGCGTCGCGGGCGGCGGCCAGGTATTCGGGCCGGCCCTGGAACGACGGCTCGTCGGTGAGAACCGAGAGGCAGGTGGCGCCTCCTTGCGCGTAGGCGCGGGCGAGCGCGGGCGGGTCGAAATCGGCCCGGATCAGGCCCTTCGACGGGCTCGCCTTCTTGATTTCGGCGATCAGCGCCGGCCGGCCCTCGGCGAGATGGCGCTCGATGGCGGCCGCGAATCCCTTGGGCGGGGGCAGGTCGGCGGCGCGGCTTTCGAGGTCGCGCTGGGGCAGGCGGGCCTTTGCGGTCGCGATCTCGACGCGCTTGTAGGCCTCGATCCGGGCAAGGACGTCGGCCATCAGGCGTTCGAGGCCGCGACGAGCCGGTCGAGCACGCCCTTGGCGGCGCCGGAATCGACGGAGTCCTGCGCCCGGGCGACCCCCTCGCGCAGGTCCGCCGCCTTCTCGGCGACGACCAGCGCCGCGGCGGCGTTGAACACGGCGATGTCCCGATAGGGGATCTTGGCGCCCTCGAGCACGGCGCGAAGCTGGGCGGCGTTGTGGGCCGGATCGCCCCCCTTCAGGTCCTCGGGCCGAGCGACCGGCAGGCCGACCTCCTCCGGGTGGATGGTGAAGCGGCGGATCGCGCCGTTCTCCAGCGCCACCACGTGGCTGGGGCCTGTCGTGGTGATCTCGTCGAGGCCGTCGGAGCCGTGCACGGTCCAGACCCGCCGCGTGCCGAGTTCGGCGAGGACCCGGGTCAGGGGCTCGAGCCAGGTCGGCGAGGGCACACCGAGAAGCTGGCGGTCGACCCCGGCCGGGTTCGACAGGGGCCCGAGCAGGTTGAACAGGGTGCGGGTGCCGAGCTCGACCCGCACCGGCGCCACGTGGCGCATGGAGGCGTGGTGGGTCTGGGCGAACATGAAGCACAGGCCGCTCTCGCCGAGGCAGCGGGACAGGGCCGCCGGGTCGAGGCCGATCTTGACGCCGAGGGCCGTGAGCACGTCGGCGGCGCCGGAGCGGGAGGAGGCGGCCCGGTTGCCGTGCTTCGCCACCGGCACGCCGCAGCCGGCGACGATCATCGCCGCGAGCGTCGAGATGTTGTAGCTGCCCGAATGGTCGCCGCCGGTGCCGACGATGTCGATCGCCTCGGCGGGCGCCTCGACCCGGGTCATGCGCCCGCGCATGGCCGAGGCCGCGCCGACGAGCTCGTCGAGGGCCTCGCCGCGCACCCGCAGCGCCATCAGGAAGCCCCCCGCCTGGGCCGGGGTGACCTCGCCGGAGAGGAGCGCGTCGAAGGCGTCGCGGGCCTCCTCCCGGGAGAGCGGGGCGCCGGTCGCCACCTTGGCGATGTAGGGCTTGAAGGAGTCCATGGCGCCTCAGTGCCTCGTGCGGTTCCAGGCGGCGGCGAGATCGAAGAAGTTCCGCATGATCCGCTCGCCGTTCTCCGAGGCGATGCTCTCCGGATGGAACTGCACGCCGTGGACCGGCAGGTCGCGGTGGGACAGGCCCATGATCAGCCCGTCCGCCTCCGCCGTGACGTCGAGGGAGGCCGGGCAGGTCTCGCGGGCCACCACCAGGGAATGGTAGCGGGTCGCCGGGAAGGGGCGGTTGATACCGCGAAAGACGGTCGCGCCGGAATGGGCGATCTCCGACACCTTGCCGTGCAGGGGCAGCGGCGCGCGCACCACGTCGCCGCCGAAGGCCTGCCCGATCGTCTGCATGCCGAGGCAGACCCCGAAGATCGGGATCAGCGGCCCCGCCTCGCGCACCAGGTCGAGGCAGATGCCGGCCTCCGTCGGGGTGCAGGGCCCGGGCGAGAGCACGATGGCGTCCGGCGCCTCGTCGAGGAGCGCGCCGACGCCGGTCTCGTCGTTGCGCACGACCCGCACGTCCTCGACCAGCGGCCCGATCAGGTGGACCAGGTTCCAGGTGAAGGAATCGTAGTTGTCGACGACGACGACGCGCATCTCGGCCTCCGGGGTGCCTTTGCCCGGCGCGTGCCCCGGGGTCAAGTGACGGGCCGCCCCGGAGGCGCTTGACGGGGGCACCGCCCGGACGGGAAGCTCGCGGCGGGCCGGGCGGCCTTCCGGAGCGGTGGATGACGGCGGAACCGGGCGTGCGCTTCCTTCTCAACCCGCGCCGGGACCGGGCCCGCCCCTACGGGCCGGACGAACGGGCGATCCTGTCCCTCGCCGGGGCCGCGAAGGCGCGGGCGGCGATCGCGGCCTGGGAGGGCTATGCCCCGACCCCGCTGCGGGATCTCGCGCCGGTCGCGGCGGCGGCCGGGGTCGGGCGCGTCCTCTACAAGGACGAGGCTTTCCGGTTCGGGCTGAAGAGCTTCAAGGCGCTGGGCGGCGCCTACGCGGTCGAGCGGCTCGCCCGGGAGCGGTCCGGCCTCGTCGTCACCTGCGCCACCGACGGCAATCACGGCCGCGCCGTCGCCTGGGGCGCCCGCCGGGCCGGCTGCCGGGCGGTGGTCTACGTGCACGAGGGCGTCAGCGAGGGCCGGGCCGCCGCCATCCGGGCGCTCGGGGCCGAGGTGCGCCGGGAGGGCCGCCACTACGACGAATCCGTGCGCCTGTGCGCGCAGAACGCCGCCCGGGAGGGCTGGCAGATCGTCTCCGACACGTCCTGGCCCGGCTACGAGGAGGTGCCGAAGGACGTCATGCAGGGCTACGCCCTCATGGCCGCAGAGGCGAGCGAGCAGGGCGCGCGGCCGAGCCACGTCTTCGTGCAGGGCGGGGTCGGCGGCGTCGCCGCCGCGATCCTGTCCTGGTTCTGGGAGAGCCTCGGGCCGGCGCGGCCGGTCTTCGTCGTGGTCGAGCCGGAGCGGGCCGCGTGCCTTCTCGAGAGCGCGCAGGCCGGCGC
>DATLFZ010000159.1:0-2577 GCA_035540795.1 Beijerinckiaceae bacterium
GAACAGGAGGTAGTCGGCCCCGCTCTCCCCGGCGGCCATGGCGTCGTGCTTCGAGCGCAGGCCGCCGACGCCGAGGATGCGGTCCTTTAGCCGCTCCCGGAGCGCGCCGGCATCGCCCGCAGCCACGTGGATCCCGTCGGCGCCACCGCGGGCGGCGATGAGGGGCAGGTCGAGCTCGCCCTCGGCGGCAATCACCAAAGCCGCCCCGTGCTCCTGCGCGGCGGGCGCCAGGGCCTTCACCCGCTTGATCAGCGTGCGCTCGTCGGCCGGGGCGAGCCGGGCGATCACCGCCGCGACCGGACCCGCCGCGCAGGCCTCGCCCAGGCGGGGCGCGAAGGCGTCGGCCTCCGTGAGGAGAGGCGTGAGCAGGGTCAGGCGGGCGGGCTCGGTCATCGATGTCGGTTCGGAAAACGGAAACGGGGCCTTTCGGCCCCGGTCCCTAGCGGGCGAATGCGGCCGAAACGGTCAGGCGGCCTTCTTCTCGAGGTCGCTCTTCCATTGGCCGAGGGTGGCGAGGCCGTTCATCTTGGCCCGGTGCGAGAAGGCGCGCTGCGCCGCCGGCACGTTCTCGGATTTTCCGGACCAGGCCTTCTGCGGCGCCGCCTGCAGGGCGCGGCCGTAGGAGAAGGTCATCTTCCACGGGAAGCCGCCGATCCGGTTCATGGCGTCGAGATGGGCCGTCGCCTCCTCGTCCGACTGGCCGCCGGACAGATAGGCGATGCCCGGGACGGCCACCGGCACGCAGCGCTTGAGGATGCGGATGGTCTTCTCCGCCACCTCCTCCACGCCGGCGCGCTTGGAAGCCTTCTTGCCGGAAATGACCATGTTGGGCTTGAGAACGGTGCCTTCGAGGAAGACCCGCTGCTCGTAGAGCTCCTGATAGACCGTCTTGAGGACCCATTCGGTCACGTCGGCGCAGCGGTCGATGTCGTGACCGCCGTCCATCAGCACCTCGGGCTCGACGATCGGTACGATGTCCTGCTCCTGGCAGAGCGCCGCGTAGCGAGCGAGGGCGTGGGCGTTGGTCTTGACTGCGGTCCAGGTCGGGATGCCCTCGCCGATGTCGATCACCGCGCGCCACTTGGCGAAGCGGGCGCCGAGCCCGTGGTACTCCTTGAGGCGCTCGCGCAGGCCGTCGAGACCTTCGGTGACGGTCTCCCCCGGGCAGAAGGCGAGCGGCTTCGCGCCGGCGTCCACCTTGATGCCGGGGATCGACCCCGCCTGCTCGATGAGCTTGACCAGCGGCGTGCCGTCCTTCGCGTTCTGGCGAAGCGTCTCGTCGAACAGGATGACGCCCGAGATGTGGTTCTTCATCGCCTCCGTCGAGCGGAACAGGAGCTCGCGGTAGTCGCGCCGGTTGTCGGCGGTCGATTCGACGCCGATCGCGTCGAAGCGCTTCTTGATGGTCGAGGAGCTCTCGTCCGCCGCCAGGATGCCCTTGCCGGGCTGGACCATCGCCTCGGCGATCTTGGTCAGCTGCTCGTGGTTCATCGGTTCCTCCAGCCTCTCGTTCCTTTATGCGTCATCCTCGCGTCCCCTTGTGCGTCTGCGCAGCGCCTCCACGCCCGGCAGCGCCTTGCCCTCGAGCCATTCGAGAAAGGCGCCGCCCGCGGTCGAGACGTAGGTGAAGGCGTCGGCGACCCCGGCGTGGTTCAGCGCCGCCACCGTGTCGCCGCCGCCGGCGACCGAGACGAGCCCGGCCTTGCGGGTGCGCTCCGCCGCATGGCGGGCCGCCACCACCGTCGCCTGGTCGAAGGGCGGTGTCTCGAACGCGCCGAGCGGCCCGTTCCAGACGAGGGTCGCCGCATCCGACACGGCCGCGTTGATGCGCTCCACCGACTGCGCCCCGAGGTCGAGGATCAGGCCGTCGGCCGGGATCGCGTCGATGCCGTAGGTGTGGTGCGGCGCGCCGGCCTCGAGCTTGCCCGCCACCACCGCGTCGACGGGCAGGAACACGGCGCAGCCGGTCTCCTTGGCCCGGTCGAGGATGCGCTGCGCGGTCGCGGCGAGGTCGCGCTCGGCGAGGGAGTTGCCGATGCCGATGCCGATCGCGTGCAGGAAGGTGTTGGCCATGCCGCCGCCGATGACCAGCGAGTCGACCTTGCCGACGAGGTTTTCGAGGAGGTCGATCTTGGTCGAGACCTTGGCGCCGCCCACGATGGCGACGAGAGGGCGCTTCGGCGCCTCGAGGCCGCGGGTGAGCGCGTCGAGCTCCGCCTCCATGGCCCGGCCCGCATAGGCCGGCAGCAGCCGGGCGAGCCCTTCCGTCGAGGCGTGCGCCCGGTGCGCCGCCGAGAAGGCGTCGTTGACGTAGAGGTCGCCGAGCGCCGCGAGCCCCTCGGCGAAGGCCGGGTCGTTCTTCTCCTCGCCGGCGTGGAACCGGGTGTTCTCGAGGAGCAGGACCTCGCCGTTCTTCAAAGCCGACACGGCGGCGCGAGCGCTCTCGCCCACGCAATCGTCGGCGAAGGCGACGGGGCGTCCGAGGGCCTCGCCGACGGCGGCGGCGACGGGCTTCAGGCTCTCCTTCGGATCGCGGCCCTTCGGGCGGCCGAAATGGGCGAGCAGGATCACCCGGCC
>DATLFZ010000160.1:0-9187 GCA_035540795.1 Beijerinckiaceae bacterium
GCGCAGCTTCGCCTCCCGGAAGAGGTCGTAGCCGGCGAAGACCTCGTCCGCTCCTTCCCCGGTCAGGACCACCTTGATGCCGCTGTCCCGGACGAGGCCCGACAGGGCGAGCATCGGTGCCGGCGCGGTGCGCAGGACCGGGCGCTCCGCATGGGCGACGAGGTGCGGGAACAGCCGCCCGATCGTCGCGGCCGTGACCGGGACCGAACGGTGCCGCGTGCCGAGGGCGGCGACCATCGCCTGCTGGTGGGCGCTCTCGTCGAACTCCGCTCCCTCGAAGGTGACCGAGAAGGTCTGCAGCCCCGCCCCGACGATCCGCTGCGCCAGCGCCGTCGCGGCGGAGGAATCGAGGCCGCCGCTCAGATAGGCCGCGACCGGCACGTCGGCGCGCAGCCGGATGCGGGTCGCGTCGGCCAGGAGCGCGCGCAGATGCTCGGCGACCGCCGCCGGATCGCGTCGGTCGTGGGCGTCCCGGTCGCCGGCATCGGGGAAGTCGAGCCGCCACCACGGTCGCACGGCGATGCCGTCGCCGCTCGCGACGAGCAGGTGGCCCGGCGGCAGCTCGAAAATGTCCCGAAACGGCGTGCGCGGGCCGATGTTGGCCCAAAGCGAGAAGATCTGGTCGAGGCCGATCGGGTCCGGTTCGGCCCGAACGCCCGGAAAGGCGAGGAGCGCCTTCACCTCCGAGCCGAAGACCAGGCCGCGCCCGACGCGGGCGTAGTAGAGCGGGCGCACGCCCATGCGGTCGCGGGCGAGGAGCAGGCGGCGCCGCCGCCGGTCCCACAGCGCGAAGGCGAAGTCGCCGTTGAGTGCGTCGAGGCAACCCTCCCCGCGCTCCTCGTAGAGGCGCAGGATCACCTCGGTGTCGGATTCGGTGCGGAACCGGTGGCCGCGCCGCTTCAGCTCGTCCCGCAGCTCCACATGGTTGAAGATCTCGCCGTTGAAGACGATGTCGGCGCTCTCGCTCGCCATCGGCTGCGCGCCGCCGTCGAGATCGACGATGGCGAGGCGGGCGTGACCGAGCCCGACCGTCCCGTCGAGGTGGAAGCCGCGCCCGTCCGGCCCGCGATGCTCGATCGCCGCCACCATGCGACGCAGGACGCGCCCGCGCTCGTCGGGCGGGAGGTCGACATGGTGGAAACCGGCGATGCCGCACATGGTCCTGTCCCAAAACGGCCCGCGCCCCGGACCGTGATCAGCAGAACGCAAAGGGGAGGCCAGCATCGATCCGTTGCAGCCGCTCGCGCGTTGTCGGCCGCGGAGACATGCGGATGCAGGACGGCGAACTCGATTGCCTCATCGTCGGCGGCGGCCCGGCCGGGCTGACCGCCGCCCTCTACCTCGCCCGGTTCGAACGGCATTTCGTTGTGGTCGACAGCGGCTCGCCCCGGGCGGCCTGGATCCCCACGAGCCACAACATCCCGTTCTTCGCCGAAGGGATCTCGGGACGGGACATCCTCGCCCGCCAGCGCGAGCACGCGGAACGCTACGGCGCCCACGTCGTCGCCGGGACCGTGTGCGGGCTGCAGAAGCTCGGGGCCCACTTCGTCGCCATGGTGGAGGACAGGGACGGCGGCTCGCGCCAGATCCACGCCAAGCGGGTGCTGATCGCGACCGGCTCGGTCGACATCGAGCCCGACCTGCCCGACGTGCCGAACGCGGTCCAGCGCGGCCTCGTGCGCTATTGCCCGATCTGCGACGGCTACGAGGCCCGCGACAAGAAGATCGCCGTCATCGGCTACGGCGACCGGGGCCTCGGCGAGGCGCTGTTCGTCGCCCGCACCTATTCGCGGGACGTGACCCTCCTCACCCTCGGCCAGGGCATGGAGCTCGACGCGGACGAGCGGCGCCGGGCCGACGAGCAGGGCGTCAAAGTCGTGTACGAGCCGGTCGCGGCCCTCGACGTGGAAGGGGAGCGGATCACGGCGCTGCGCACCGGCAGCGGCAAGGAGCACCGGTTCGAGGTGCTCTATTCGGCCCTCGGGCGGAAGGTCCGGTCCGACCTGGCGGTGGCGCTCGGCGCCGCGCACGAGGAGGCGGGCTCGCTCCTCGTCGACGACCACCGCCGGACGACCGTGCAGGGCCTCTACGCCGCGGGGGGCGTCGCCTGCCACCTCGACCAGATCGTGGTGGCGATGAGCGACGCCGCCATCGCCGCGACCGACATCCACAACCGCTGCGACCTGCCGGTCGACAACGAGCCGCACGCCTGACGCGAAGGCGGGCGGGCGCGGCAACCAAAGCGGTCCGGCCGGCGTTTGCAGAGTTGATCCCCTGGAGCGTTCATGCGCTGGCGTTGGCTTCTGATCCTTCCTCTCCCCTTTCTGGCCGCGGCGATTTGGGAATTCGGCGTCCTCGGGCGCACCGAGGCCCGGGACACGATGTTCGCCATGCATTTCACCCTCGCCGCCGGCGTCACCGTCGGGGCGATCCTTCTGATGGTGACCGGGGGCCGGCTCCGGCGCCGCCGCTCGGACGGCTGATCAGGCGGCGCGGGCGACCGGCTCCGGCCCGAGGCGGCGGCCGGATTCCGGGTCGAACAGGTGCACCGCCCCCGGGTCGACGGAAAGCGCGAGCGCCCCGTCCATGCGCGCGCTCCCGGTCGGCGCCTGGACCACGACCCCCGCCCCGCCGACGGTGCCGTGCAGGGGCTGCGTCGCGCCGAGCTCCTCGACGAATTCGAGGACGAAGGGCAGGCCCTCCCCTTCCACGACCCGCAGGTCCTCCGGCCGCAGGCCGACCTCGACCGGGGTTCCGGGCCGCAGCCCTTGCGCCTCGGTCGCCGGAATGGTGCGGCCGCCGAGGGAGACCGACCCGGCGCCCTCGACCGCGCCGCGCACGAGGTTCATCGGCGGCGAGCCGATGAAGGTGGCGACGAAGCGGGTCGCGGGCCGGCGATAGACCTGCGTCGGCGTGCCGACCTGCTCGATGCGGCCCGCGCTCATCACGACGAGCTTGTCGGAGAGCGTCATCGCCTCGACCTGGTCGTGGGTGACGTAGATCGAGGTGACGCCGAGCTGGCGCTGCAGGCGCTTGATCTCGACCCGCATCTGCACGCGCAGCTTGGCGTCGAGGTTGGAGAGCGGCTCGTCGAACAGGAAGACCTGCGGCTTGCGCACGATGGCGCGGCCCATGGCGACGCGCTGGCGCTGCCCGCCGGAGAGCTCGCGCGGGCGGCGCTGCAGGAAGGGCTCGATGTCGAGGATGCGCGCCGCCTCCCGCACCCGCGCCTCGATCTCGGCCTTGGGCGTGCCGCGGTTGCGCAGACCGTAGGCCATGTTGTCGTAGACGCGCATGTGCGGGTAGAGCGCGTAGTTCTGGAACACCATGGCGATGTCGCGCTCGGCCGGCTCGAGCGCGTTGACCACCCGGCCGCCGATGGCGATCTCGCCCCCGGTGATGGTCTCGAGGCCGGCGATCATGCGCAAAAGGGTGGACTTGCCGCAGCCGGACGGGCCGACGAGGACGCAGAACGAGCCGTCCTCGACCTCGAGGGAGACGCCCTTCACGGCCTCGATCGCCCCCGCATAGACCTTGCGGACGGTCTTCAGCGTCACGCCGGCCATCGCCGCGCTCCCTCACTTCTCGGCATCGACGAGACCCTTCACGAACCAGCGCTGCATGAGGACGACGACCAGGACCGGCGGCAGGGTCGAGAGCACCGCGGTCGCCATGACCCGGTTCCACTCGGTCAGGCCGCCGGCGGCGTCGATCATCTTGGTGAGCCCGATCACGACCGTGTCCATCCGCGGATCGGTCGTGATGAGGAGCGGCCAGAGGTACTGGTTCCAGCCGTAGATGAACAGGATGACGAAGAGCGCCGCGATGTTGGTGCGCGACAGGGGCACGACCACGTCCTTGAAGAAGCGCAGCGGCCCGGCGCTGTCGATCTTGGCCGCCTCGACGAGCTCGTCCGGGATCGTGAGGAAGAACTGCCGGAACAGGAGCGTCGCCGTCGCCGAGGCGACCAGGGGGATGGTCAGGCCCGCATAGGTGTTGAGCAGGCCGAGATTGGTGACGACCTCGAGGGTCGGCATGATGCGCACCTCGACCGGCAGCATCAGCGTCACGAAGATCATCCAGAAGAAGAACATCCGGAACGGGAAGCGGAAGAACACCACCGCGAAGGCGGAGAGCAGGGACACCGCGATCTTGCCGAGCGCGATGACGAGGGCCATCACCAGGCTGTTGAACATCATCAGCCCGACCGGCTGGGTGACGATGCGGCCGGCGCCGCCCGCCTCGAGCACGCTCGGATAGGTGGTGAAGCCCTCCGTGCCCGGGAGGAGCGGCATCGGCGCCCGGGCGATCGACGGGTTGTCGAGGGTCGAGGCGACGAAGGCGACCCAGAGCGGGAAGGCGGTGACGAGGATGCCGACCCAGATGATCGCGTGCGGCACCCAGTGCCGCTTCGGCTTGCCGGTGGCGTAGACGGTCTCGACCGGGTCGACGACGGTGGCGCCGGCGGCCGGGGCGGCGGCGGTCTCGCTGGTGCTCGCCATCAGTAGTGCACCCGCCGGTCGATGTAGCGGAACTGGATGAAGGTCAGCCCGATCACGATCGCCATCAGGATCACCGATTGGGCCGAGGATCGCCCGAGATCCTGCGCGATGAAGCCGTCGTACCAGACCTTGTAGATCATGATCTCCGTCGACTTGCCGGGCCCGCCCTGCGTCACCGCGTGCACCACGCCGAAGGTGTCGAAGAAGGCATAGACGAGATTCACGACGAGAAGGAAGAACGTCGTCGGCGACAGGAGCGGGAAGACGATGGTCCAGAAGCGCCGGCGCGAGGTGGCCCCGTCGATGGCGGCCGCTTCGAGCAGCGAGCGCGGGATCGATTGCAGCCCCGCGAGGAAGAACAGGAAGTTGTAGGCGATCTGCTTCCAGGCCGAGGCGATGATCAGAAGGATCATGGCGTGTGCGCCGTCGATGCGCGGGTTCCACTCGATGCCGATCGCGCGCAGCGGCAGGGCCACGATGCCGATCGAGGGGGTGAACAGGAACAGCCACAGCGCCCCGGCGACGGCGGGGGCGATCGCATAGGGCACGACCAGGATGGTGCGATAGGCCGTCGTCCCCCGGATCACCTTGTCGGCGGCGACGGCGAGCAGCAGGGCCGGCGCCATGGCGAGGAAGGTCACCGCCGCGGAGAACACGAGCGTGCGCCGCACGGTCGCGAGGTATTCGGGATCGCGCAGCACCGTCTGAAAATTCTCGAGCCCGACGAACTGCACCGACAGGCCGAGGGGGTCCTGCAGGAGCGTCGACATCCAGATCGCCTGGCCGGCCGGCCAGAAGAAGAACACCAGCGTGATGGCGATCTGCGGGGCGAGCAGCAGGTAGGGCAGCAGCTTGTGGGGATAGACGACGCTGCGCTGCATGAACGGGTCTGACTCGCACGGTGGAAGGCGGCGCCCCGGGGGCGCCGCCGATCGGTGTCGGCCGCGGGCGCGGCCGTCCGGCTCAGTTGGTCTGGGCGGTGCGCTCGAACTGGCGCAGGGCCTCGTTGCCCCGGCGCACCGCGTTGTCGAGGGCCTGCTGCGCCGTCTGCTGGCCCTGCAGCGCCCGCTCGACCTCCTCGTGGTAGAAGTCGCGGATCTCGGTCCAGCGCCCGAAGCGGTAGCCGGCCGAGTTCTCGGTCGGGGTGCCGCGGGTGAGCTGCTCGATCGGGATGTCGCGGCCGGGGTTCTTCGAGAAGAAGTCCTGCTTCTTCATCACCTCCCAGGCGGCGTTGGTGGCCGGCAGGAAGCCCGTGGTCATGGCGAAGCGGGCGAGCCGCTCCGGCTGGGCGAGGAAGTCGAGGAACTGGGCGATGCCCCGGAACTCCTCCTCGGTGCGCTTCGGCGAATTGAACACCCAGAGCGAGGCGCCGCCGACGATCGAGTTCTTCGGCTCCTTGATGATGTCCGGCCAGTACGGGAGATAGCTCACCCCGAACTCGGCCTTGAGGTCGCGCTCGATGGCGGCGTGGCCGCCGGACGACTGGAGGAGCATGCCGCAGGTGCCGGCGACGAACAGCGCGTTGGCGTCGTTCGAGCGCCCGCCGTACTGGTAGGAGCGGTCCTTCGCCATGTCGACCAGCGTCTGGACCATCTTGACCCGCGGCGCGTCGTTGAACTTCAGCACCGCGTTGAGGCCGGCCCGGCCGTTCGCCTGGTCGGACAGGGGCAGGTCGTGCATGGCCGAGAACTGCTCGAGCATGATCCAGGCGAGCCAGGTGTTGGTGAGCCCGCACTCGGCCGCGTTGGTGGCGCGGATCTTCTTCGCCGCCTCGATCGTCTCCGGCCAGGTCTGCGGCGGCTTGTTCGGGTCGAGGCCCGCCTTCTTGAAGATGTCCTTGTTGTAGAACATCACCGCGGTCGACACGTTGAGCGGCAGCGAGTTCAAGGTGCCGTCCGGGCGGCTGTAATAGCCGCGGGCGGGGCCGAGGAAGATGGTCGGGTCGAACTTGAGCCCGGCGCGCTGGAAAACCTCGGAGACCGGCACGGTGGCACGCGGCAGGCCGAACATGTCGCCGGTGCCGGCATCGAACATCTGCATGATGTGAGGCGGGTTGCCGGCGCGGAAGGCCGCGAAGGCGGCCGCGCGCTGCTCCGGGTACTGGCCGCGGAAGGAGACGTTCGCCTGGTACCTGTCCTGCGAGTCGTTGAACTCCTTGCCGTAGCGGATCAGCTCCTCCTGGGCCGGCCCGGTGAGGCCGATCCACATCTCGATCGGGATGCGCTGCTGCTGCGCCTGCGCCGAGCCGGCGAGCGCCACCGCGGCGGCCGCCGCCAAAACCGTCCTTCGCTTCAACATCTCTCGCTCCTGGGTGCCGTCCGTGCGGACGGCTCGCGTTTCGGTCCCCGACATGACGCCCTTATGAAGGCCGCCGCGACCCGCTTGCGCTGGGGCCGCGCCGCACCCGCGGGCGATTGTGACATCGTTAGCCGATTTCCCGCCGCCGCCAAGCCCCCTCGGGCTCAGGCCTTCACCCGCTTCATCGCCGGGTCGTAGAGCGGCCGCAGCGACACGTGGGCCGGGTAGACGCTGCCCGCGATCTCGACCTCCCAGGTCGCGTCGAGCCAGGCCGCCTCGATCGGCTCGCCGGCCTCGATCATGGCGAGGCCGACGGCGCCGCCGAGCGTGTGGCCGTAGGAGCCCGCCCGCACGTAGCCGACGGGCATCCCGTTCCGGCGCACGATCTCGGCATGGAAGAGGAGCGGTTCCGGGTCCTTCACCAGCACCTGGACGAGGCGCCGGGTCGGCGGCGCCGCCTTGTGCCGCAGCGCCGCTTCCCGCCCGATGAAGTCCTCCTTGCCGAGGTCGACCGCGAAGCCGAGGCCGGCGGAAAAGGGGTCGTCGGTGTTGTCGATGTCGTGGCCGTAGTCGCGATAGGCCTTCTCCATGCGCAGGCTGGCGAGCGCCTTGAGGCCCGCGTGACGCAGGCCGAAGGCGGCGCCGGCCTCGACGATGCGGTCGTAGACGTGCGCCGCCTGCTCGGCCGGTACGAACAGCTCGTAGCCGAGCTCGCCCACATAGGTGATGCGGATGCACAGGAGGCGGGCGTAGCCGATGTCGATCTCCCGCGCCGTGCGGAACGGAAAGGCCTCGTTGGAGAGGTCGACGCTGGTGAGGCTCTGGAGGAGCTCGCGGGAGCGCGGACCCTGCAGGTTGAGCTGGCAGTAGCCGGAGGTGACGTCGGTGACGAAGGCGTGGGCGTCGCCGATGTGGCGCCGCATCCAGGTCTCGACGTGCCGGTGCATCGTGTCGGTGACCACGACGAGGAAGCGCTCGTCGGCGAGCTTGGTCACCGTGAGATCGGCCTCGAGGAGGCCGCGGGCGTTGAGCCATTGCGTGTAGGTGATGGTCTCCGTCGGCCCGTCGACCCGGTTCGCCGAGATGCGCTCGAGCACCGCCCCGGCGTCGCGGCCCTGGACCGAAAACTTGCCCATGAAGGACATGTCCATGAGGATCACGCCCTCGCGGGCGGCGCGGTGCTCCTGCGCCCACCACGCGAACCACTTCTCCCGCCCCCACGAGAGCTTCTCGACCGTCCCCTCTTCGCCCGGGGGCGCGTACCAGTCCGGCCCCTCCCAGCCGCTCACGTCCTTGAAGTAGGCCCCGGCCGCCGCGAGGCGGTCGTGCACGGCGCTGCGCTTGGCCCCGCGCGCCGTCTGCGGCGAGCGGTAGGGGTAGTGGACCTTGTAGACGAGGCCGAGGGACTCGATGTTGCGCGCGCGCCGATAGGCCGGGTTGCGCTGGTAGGGGTGGAAGCGGTCGATGTTGATGCCGGTGACATCCACGTCCGGCAGGCCCTCGACGATCCAGGTCGCGAGCACCCGGCCGATGCCGCCGCCGGTCAGGATGCCGATGGAGTTGAGCCCGGCGGCGACGAAATAGTTCTCCAGCTCCGGCGCCTCGCCGACGATCGGCGCCATGTCGGGGGTGAAGCTCTCCGGCCCGCAGAAGAACTTTCGCACCCCGACCTCGAGGGAGACCGGCACCCGGCCCATCGCCCTCTCGACATACGGGCCCATGCGGTCCCAGTCGGGCTGGATCTCGCCGAACGAGAAGTCTTCGGGGATGCGGTCGACGCTCCAGGCCGCCGCCTCCGGCTCGAACAGCCCGACCATCAGCCCGCGGACCTCCTCGCGGAAATAGCCGTGCGAGGACGGGTCCTCGAGCACCGGCATGTCGGGCGGCAGGTCGGGGATCGGATCGGTGATGAGGTAGTAGTGCTCGGCCGCCTGGTTCGGGATGGTGACGCCTGCCGCTTCCCCGAGCTGGCGCGCCCACATGCCGGCGCAGTTGACCACGACCTCGGCCCGGATGTCGCCGGCGCTCGTGCGCACGCCCGTGACCCGGCCGTTCGCCGTCGTCACGCCGGTGACGGCGACACCCTCGACGATGCGGGCCCCGGCGCTGCGGGCGCCGCGGGCGAGGGCCATGGCGACGCCGACCGGGTCGGCGCGCCCGTCCTCCTTCACGTAGAACCCCGCCAGGATGTCGTCCGTGCGGGCGAGGGGGAACAGGCGCTTCACCTCGTTGGGGGAGATCTCCTGCACGTCGACGCCGCACCAGCGGTTGAAGGCGGCGACGCGCCGGTACTCCTCGAGGCGGTCCGCGTCGGCGGCGACCTCGATGAAGCCGATCGGCTTGAACCCGGTGGCGTGGCCGGTCTCCGCCTCGAGCCGGGCGTAGAG
>DATLFZ010000161.1:0-3397 GCA_035540795.1 Beijerinckiaceae bacterium
CCGAGCTGCGCGTGGCCCTCGAGGCGCCGGGCCGGCCCCTGAGCGAGACATGGCTGTATCGCTGGACGCCCTGAGGCGCGTCGAGGTCGCGCCCGACCCGCCGCCCGCTCCCGCCGCTCCCCCGCCGGCGATGCCGGCCGAGCGGCCGCTGGCGATGCCGGTGCAGTCCCTGTCGCGCTGGTCGGCGGCGGAGGAGCGCCCGTTTTCGGCCCCGCAGCTCTACCGGGTGCCGCGCCTCGCCCGCGCCTTCGTGTTCGGGGGCGCCGCGCTGCTCACCGCCTACGGCGCCTACGAGATGTACATGGTCGTGTCGGTGACGCGGCCGACCTTCCTGCAGTGGCTCCTGCTCGCGCTGTTCACGGTCAACTTCTCCTGGATCGCCCTCGCCTTCACGAGCGCGGTCCTCGGCTTCGTCGACCTCGTGCGCCGCCCGCGCGCGCTGCCGCCGCCGCCGAAGACGCTCGCCTCGCGCACCGCCGTGGTGATGCCGGTGTACAACGAGGCGACGGCCCGCACCTTCGCCGCCCTCGCGGCGATCCGCGAATCGATCGAGGCCACCGGGCTCGGCGACCGGTTCGACTACTTCGTCCTGTCGGACTCGACGAACCCGGACGCCTGGATCGCCGAGGAGCGGGCCTTCGTCGAGATGCGCCGCCGGCTCGGCCCCGGGGCGCGGCTGTACTACCGCCACCGGCCCAAGAACCACCACCGCAAGGCCGGCAACATCGCCGACTTCGTCTCCCGCTGGGGCGGCGCCTACGACCACATGCTGGTCCTCGACGCCGACAGCCTGATGACCGGGGACTGCATCGTCCGGCTCGCGGCGGCGATGGAGGCCGATCCGGACGCGGGCATCATCCAGACCCTGCCCCTGATCATCAACCGCAACACCCTGTTCGCCCGGGCGCAGCAATTCGCCGCCCGCATCTACGGCCCGGTCATCGCCGCGGGCCTGTCCGCCTGGATGGGCAAGGACGGCAACTACTGGGGCCACAACGCCATCATCCGCACCGCCGCCTTCGCGGCCCATTGCGGGCTGCCGGACCTGCGCGGCAAGCCGCCGCTCGGCGGCCACATCCTGAGCCACGACTTCGTCGAGGCGGGGCTGATGCGCCGGGCCGGCTGGACCGTCTACATGCTGCACGACCTGCCCGGCAGCTACGAGGAGAGCCCGCCCTCCCTCATCGACCTCGCCGCCCGGGACCGGCGCTGGTGCCAGGGCAACCTCCAGCACGCCCGGGTGATGGGCGCGCGCGGGCTCAAGCTCCCGACGAGGCAGCATTTCGCGACCGGGATCATGTCCTACGTCGCCTCGCCGCTCTGGCTCGCCCAGCTCGTGGTCGGGATCGCCCTCGTCCTGCAGACCACGTATTTCCGGCCGGAGTACTTCAGCCAGGAGTTCCGCCTGTTTCCCAACTGGCCGCGCTTCGACGCCGAGCGCGCGCTCGCCCTGTTCGCCCTCACCATGGCGATCCTGCTCGCGCCCAAGATCCTGGGGCTGATCGTGCACCTCCTCGACCGGGCGGCGCGGCGGGCTTCGGGGGGCGGCCTGCGGCTGACCCTGTCGGCGCTGATCGAGATCGTCCTCTCGGCGCTGCTCGCGCCGGTGCTGATGCTGATCCAGTCCGGGTCGGTGTTCCAGATCCTGCTCGGGCGCGACACCGGCTGGCAGCCGCAGCGGCGGGACGACGGCTCGATCCCCTTGCGGGACATCGTCCGCCGGCATCGCTGGCACACCGCGCTCGGCTTCGCGACGGGGGTCTCGGCCTTCCTGATCTCGACCTCGCTCTTCCTGTGGATGTCGCCGACCATCCTCGGCCTCCTGCTCGCGATCCCCCTCTCCTGGCTCACGGGCACCCTCGTCGCGGGCCTCGCCCTCAAGCGCCACCGGCTGCTCGCCACCCCGGAGGAGACCGCTCCGCCGCCGATCGTGGAGCGGGCGAACGCGCTCCAGGCGGAGTTCGCGCGCCTCGGCTTCGACGACGAGGACGGGCTGCGCGCCCTGCACGAGGACCCGGAGCTGCGCGGGGAGCACGAGGCGATGCTGCCGCCGGCCGTCCTGCGCCGACGCGGCGACATCGACCCGGACCGGGTGCTGGCGCAGGCCAAGATCGTCGAGGCCGAGACCATCGACGACGCGGTGCGCTGGCTCAAGCCGAAGGAGCGCATGGTCGTCCTGCACGACCGGGCGCTGATCGATCTGGCCATGCGCCTCCCCCGCGAGGCGGTCTAGGTCAGGGCCGCAGGCGGTTCGCCCGCTCCCCGGCGGCGTATCCGATCCAGACCGCGGCGAGCCACAGCGCCAGGGACAGGGCGACATAGGCGGCGGCGAGCCCGAAGCGGCGCGCCTCGAGCAGGAGCAGCGTCTCCAGGCTGAAGATCGAGAAGGTGGTGAAGCCGCCGCAGAAGCCCGCGAGAACGAAGTGCCGGACCTCCGGGCTCACCTTCACCCGCGCACCGGGCTCCGTGAGGGCGGCGAAGAGACCGATCACGAAGGAGCCGAGCCCGTTCGCCGCGAGGGTGCCCCAGGGGAGCGCCGGGCCGAGCAGATGGAGGGCGGCGAGGGAGACGACGTAGCGCGCCACGGACCCGAGGGCGGCCCCGAGCCCGACGGCGGCGAGGACACGGCCGCTCATCCGGCGAGAGCGCGGACGGCGGCATAGCCTGCCGCGGCCGCCCCGACGCAGAGCGCGACCGAACCCGCCACGTTCAGCGCCGCCAGCCGCGCGCGCCCGTTGCGGGCGAGGGCCAACGTCTGGAGCGAGAACGACGACACCGTCGTGTAGCTGCCGAGCACGCCGACGACGAGCCCGGTCCACAGAGCGGGCGCCTGCGGATTTCCGTCCGCGAGCAGGAGCCCGGCGAGCGCCCCGATGCAGGCGGCCCCGCTCCCGTTGACCGCCATCGTCCCGTAGGGAAAGCCCTCGCCGAAGCGCCGCCCGACCGCTCCCGCGACCCAGTGGCGGGCGACCCCGCCGGCGGCGCCACCGACGGCGACGAGGAGGAGCGTGACGGCGAAGGTCATCGGCAGGCGGGTCTCGGATCGGCCGCGCCGGCCGATTCGGCCGAGCCTAGGCCGGCGGCCCGCGCCCCGCCATCCTCGCCTCCCGATGGCGACGGCCTAATCCGGCTTGCGCTCGAGGATCGCCAAGGTGTTCGGGTCGAGCTTGAGGTCGTATTCCCGGCCGTCGGGGCCGACGGCGTCGTCGACCTCCCAGACGCCGTCGTCGAGCTCGATGTCGTCCCAGCGCGAAAAACCCTCGGCGCGCAGGACCGATTCGATGCGGCTGCGCTCCTCCGGCGTCGGCGCGCGATCGGCGAGGGCGGGGGTGGCGAGGGCGAGGGCACAGGCGAGCGCGACGGCTCCGGCAAGGCGCGGCATTCCCTTCTCCGCTTC
>DATLFZ010000162.1:0-2730 GCA_035540795.1 Beijerinckiaceae bacterium
GAGGCCCTCGAAGCCTGGTCGGAGCTGCATTACGGCTTCCTCGGCCGCTCCCCCGACCACGTGGCCTCGTGCATCGGCGGCATGTACATGGGCCTGCCGGTGTTCGAGGCGTACGACAGGAAGCGGGCCGCGGCCCTCGCCGATTACTACCGCTTCGCCCGGGACAACGACCTGTTCCTGACCTACGTCATCATCAACCCGCAGGCCGACCGCTCCAAGACCGCCCACGAGCAGGCCGATCCCTACCTCACCGCGGCCGTGGTCGACGAGGACGCGCAGGGCATCACCGTGCGCGGCGCCAAGATGCTCGCCACCTCCGGCATCATGGCGAACGAGGTGCTGGTGACCTGCATCCAGCCGCTGCGGGAGGGGGACGAGATCTACGCCCTCTCCTTCGCCATCCCGATGAACGCGAAGGGGCTCAAGATCCTGTCGCGCAAGTCCTACGAGGCGGGGGCGCGCTCGGTCTTCGACAACCCGCTCGCCAGCCGCTTCGACGAGAACGACGCGGTGCTCTACTTCGACGACGTGAAGGTCCCGTGGGAGCGCATCTTCGTCTACAAGGACGTGGCGATGGCGCAGAAGCAGTTCCACGCCACCCCCGCGCACGTGTTCCAGAACTACCAGTGCCAGATCCGGCTGATGGTGAAGATGCGCTTCCTCGCCGGCCTCGCCCGCGGGGTGACCGAGACCAACGGCACGCTGGCCTTCCCGCAGGTGCGCGAGATCCTCGGCGAACTCGCCGCCGAGGCGCAGATGGTCGACGCCCTCGTGCGCAGCATGGAGATCAAGGGGGCGCGGGAGGGGGCGTACTTCGTCCCCGACCGGCACACCCTCTACGCGGCGCAGGTCCTGACGCAGCAGCTCTACGGCAAGGTGATCGCGACCATCCGCGACCTCGCCGGCGGCGGCGTGATCATGCTGCCGTCGAGCGTCGCCGACTTCGCCGATCCGACCATCGCCGAGATCGTGCGGCGGACCCAGAAGTCGCCGGCGCGCTCGCCGGAGGAGCGGGTCAAGTTCTTCAAGCTCGTCTGGGACGCGATCGGGTCCGAGTTCGGCTCGCGCCACACGCAGTACGAGATGTTCTACGCGGGCGCGACCTTCGTGACCAAGAACCACTCGTTCCGCACCTACGACTGGGGCGGGGCGGGGCGGCTCGTCGAACGATGCCTGTCGAGCTACTCGCTCGAGGACGAACTCGCCCGGCTGCGGCCGGCGGCGGAATGAGGGGAGCGCGATGAAGATCGACAAGGAGCACAAGGAATTCCACGCCGTCGACCTCGCCGACGGCTGGGAGACGCCGCCCGGCTATCCGGCGGGCATCCAGCAGAAGATTTTGGCCGGGCGTCTCGACGAGGCGAACCGGACGGGCAACCGCTCGCGCCTGTTGCGCTTCGCGCCCGGCGTCTACACGACGAAGCCCTTCGTCCACGACTACTGGGAGGAGGTCTACCTGATCTCCGGCGACCTCATCGTCGGCAACGACGAGCGCGGCGAGGGGGGCGAAGCCTTCAGCCCCAACACCTATGCCTGCCGGCCGCCCGGGGCCTATCACGGGCCGTTCAAGTCGAAGGGCGGCTGCCTCCTGTTCGAGATCCACTATTACGGCGAATGATGTTCCCTCCCCTCGACGACCTCGCCCGCGCGCTGGCCACGGGCGCCCGCACCGCGCAGGACCTCGCCGACGAGGCCCTCGCCCGCGCCGCCGATCCGCAAGGCGAGGGCGGCCGCGTCTTCGTGGCCCTCGACCCGGACCGCACCCGGGCGGAGGCGCAGGCGAGCGACCTCCTGCGCCGGCACAGAATCGTGCCCTCGCCGCTCGCCGGGGTGCCGATCTCGGTGAAGGACCTGTTCGACGTGGTCGGCCAGCCGACCGCGGCGGGGTCGCGGGCCCTCGCCGGGGCGCCGGCGGAACGGGACGCGCCGCCGATCGCCCGGCTGCGGGCGGCGGGCGCGGTCTTCACCGGCCGCACCAATATGACCGAGTTCGCCTATTCGGGCGTCGGGCTCAATCCGCACCACGGCACGCCCGCGAACCCGTGGGACCGGGCCACGGGCCGGATCCCCGGCGGCTCCTCCTCGGGCGCGGCGGTCTCGGTCGCCGACGGCATGGCGGCGGCGGCGATCGGCACCGACACCGGCGGCTCCTGCCGCATCCCGGCGGCGCTCTGCGGCATCGTCGGGTTCAAGCCGACCGCGTCCCGCATCCCGCTCGCGGGCTGCGTGCCCCTGTCCCCGTCCCTCGACAGCGTCGGCTGCTTCGCGACCACGGTCGCGGGCGTGGCGCTCGTCGACGCGGTGATGGCCGGCGAGGAGCCGGCCGCACCGGACCCGACGGAGCTCGACGGCCTGCGAATCCTGGTGCCGAAGACCGTCGTCCTCGACCGGATGGACGACGAGGTCGGCCGCGCCTTCGAACGGGCGCTCGCGCGCCTATCGCAGGCGGGGGTGCGGATCGTCGAGCGGGAGGTCCCGCTGCTGTCCCGCCTGCCGGAGCTCGCCGCCGGCGGCGGCATCGTCGCGGCGGAAGCCTATGCCTGGCACCGGGAGCTCCTCGCCGAGGCGGATGCGGCTGCGGACGCGGGGATCGTAGACCTCGCCCTTCTCGGCCTTCGAGACCGACGAGGCCTTCACCGACCTGAACCGGCTCCTCCTGCGCAATCCGAGCATCGCCAACCTGCTCGACGCCTGCGCGATCAGCCTGCCCTGCCACGAGCCCGACGGGCG
>DATLFZ010000163.1:0-5801 GCA_035540795.1 Beijerinckiaceae bacterium
GACCAGCACGTCGCCAACGTCCACCCTGTGACCGGCAAGAGCGGCTGGTGGGAGACGCTGATCGGGCCGGGCAAGCCGATCGACACCAATCGCTTCTTCGTGGTCTGCGCCAACGTCGTCGGAGGCTGCATGGGCTCCACCGGCCCCGCCTCGACGAACCCGGCGTCGGGGCGCGCCTATGGGCTCGACTTTCCGGTCGTCACGATCCGCGACATGGTGCGCGCCCAGGCCATGCTGCTGACGCGCCTCGGCATCGATCAGGTCTTTTGCGTCGTCGGCGGCTCGATGGGCGGGATGCAGGTGCTGCAATGGGTGGCGAGCTATCCCGAGCGCGTCTTCGCCGCGATGCCGATCGCGACCGCGGCCCGCCACTCCGCCCAGAACATCGCCTTCCACGAGGTCGGCCGGCAGGCGGTGATGGCCGACCCCGACTGGCGCGGCGGGCGCTACCTCGAACAGGGCGCCAGGCCCCGCAAGGGGCTCGCCGTCGCCCGGATGGGGGCGCACATCACCTACCTGTCGGAGGCGGCGCTGCACAAGAAGTTCGGCCGCCGTTTCCAGGACCGGGCGGCGCCGACCTTCTCCTTCGACGCCGACTTCCAGATCGAGAGCTACCTGCGCCACCAGGGCATCACCTTCGTGGAGCGGTTCGACGCCAACTCGTACCTCTACCTCACCCGGGCGATGGACTATTTCGACCTCGCCGAGGATTACGGGGGCGTGCTGGCCAACGCCTTCCGCGGGGCGCGGACCCGCTTCTGCGTGATCTCCTTCACCTCCGACTGGCTGTTCCCGACGTCCGATTCCCGCGCCGTCGTGCATGCGCTCAACGCCGCCGGCGCCTCGGTCGGCTTCGTCGAGGTGGAGAGCGACAAGGGCCACGACGCCTTCCTCCTCGACGAGCCCGAGATGTTCGCCATTTCCCGCGGCTTCATCGAAGCGGCCGCCCGGGCCCGGGGGATCTCGTGAGCGACGCCCTGCCCGCGGGTGCCGTCCCCCGGCCGCCGGGTCCGGGGGAGGTCCGCCTCGACCACCTCCTCGTCGCCGAGATGGTCGAGCCCGGATCCCGCGTCCTCGACGTCGGCTGCGGCGACGGCTCGCTCCTCGCCCTCCTGCGCGAGCGGCGCGGGGTCGACGGCCGCGGCATCGAGCTGTCGCGGGACGGGGTCAGCGACTGCCTCGCCAAGGGCCTCCCGGTGATCCAGGGCGACGCCGACACCGACCTCGCCGACTACCCGGACGACGTGTTCGACTACGTGATCCTGTCGCAGACCATCCAGGCGACGCGGCAGCCCAAGGTCGTGCTCGAGCACCTCTTGCGCATCGGCCGGCGGGCGATCGTGTCCTTCCCGAATTTCGGCCATTGGCGCATCCGGCTCGACCTCGGCCTGCGCGGCCGCATGCCGGTCTCCGAGAACCTGCCGCACGCCTGGTACGACACGCCGAACATCCATTTCTGCACGATCCGGGACTTCGTCGCCCTGTGCCGGCAGATCGGCGCCGAGACGGAGCGGGCGGTCGCCCTCGACGCGGGCGGGCACCCGGTCCGGTTCAACATGCCCTGGTGGGTCTGGAACCTCTTCGGCGAGCAGGCGGTGTTCCTGCTGCGCCGCAAGTGATCAGCTGCCGACGCGCAGGTCGCTCGCGAGCTTCTCGAAACTGTCCCGCAGGTCGGCGAAGGTCGGCAGGCCGAGCCCGTTGAGCTGGCGGTGACGCGCCTTGCCTTCGTCGGAATGCAGGTCGCAGTGGAACGCGCGCACCACGTCGTGGGCGGAGGCGCAGCTGCGGAACCGCTCCATCTCGGCCCGGGTCGCCTCCTGCGCGTCGGCGAGCGCGGCCCGCTTCGCCTCCGGATACTCGCTCGCCTTGGCGCGCAGCACCGGTGCGAAGGCCTGCCGCTCGAGGAGATCGAGGAGCCTGCCCTTCGGGTCGCCTGCCATCTGCCGCACCTCCCCCCTGGGAGCCGCGCCTTCGCGGTTCCGATCAAACTCCGCCGTGGCGGAAAGGTTCGCAACCCGCGAAGTCCCGGATGCGCCGCTGCGTCGCACAAAAACCGGGCAGCAGTTCTCGTCTGCCCAATTCTTGACCGGCCCGCGCTCCGCGGGCCTCCCTGCCGCAGAGGGAGGCGCCGAACAGGCCCGGCGATTCCGACTTGGCCCCGAACTTGCGGACCCTTTTTCGCGCACCCGGCGAAGGGTGCCCTGACAGGGGGTCCACACGTGATCTTGAATCGTCGCACGTTCATCGGCGCCGCCGCGGGCGCCGCGCTCCTGGGAAGCGCCGGCATGGCCTTCGCCCAGGACACCATCAAGGTCGGCATCCTTCACTCGCTCTCCGGCACCATGGCGATCTCGGAGACGACCCTGAAGGACGTCATGCTCATGCTCGTCGAGGAGCAGAACAAGAAGGGCGGCCTCCTGGGCAAGAAGCTCGAGGCGGTGGTCGTCGACCCGGCCTCGAACTGGCCGCTCTTCGCCGAGAAGGCGCGGGAGCTGATCACGGTCAACAAGGTCGCGGCGGTGTTCGGCTGCTGGACCTCGGTGTCGCGCAAGTCCGTGCTGCCGGTGTTCGAGGAACTCAACTCGATCCTGTTCTACCCGGTGCAGTACGAGGGCGAGGAGAGCTCGCGCAACGTGTTCTACACGGGCGCCGCGCCGAACCAGCAGGCGATCCCGGCGGTCGACTACCTGATGGAGACGGAGAGCGTGAAGCGCTGGGTGCTCGCCGGCACCGACTACGTCTATCCGCGCACGACCAACAAGATCCTCGAAGCCTACCTCAAGTCCAAGGGGGTGAAGGACGAGGACATCATGATCAACTACACGCCGTTCGGCCATTCCGACTGGCAGACGATCGTCGCGGACATCAAGCGCTTCGGCAGTCAGGGCAAGAAGACGGCGGTGGTCTCGACCATCAACGGCGACGCCAACGTGCCCTTCTACAAGGAACTCGGCAACCAGGGCGTCGCGGCCAAGGACATCCCCGTCGTCGCCTTCTCGGTCGGCGAGGAGGAGCTCGCCGGCATCGACACCAAGCCGCTCGTCGGCCATCTCGCCGCGTGGAACTACTTCCAGTCCGTCGACACGGCGGAGAACAAGGCCTTCATCGAGAAGTGGCGCGCCTTCACCAAGAACCCGAAGCGCGTGACCAACGACCCGATGGAGGCGCACGTCATCGGCTTCAACATGTGGGTCAAGGCGGTCGAGAAGGCCGGCACCACCGACACGGACGCGGTGATCGACGCCATGATCGGCGTGACCGTGCCGAACCTGTCGGGCGGCTACTCGGCGATGATGCCGAACCACCACATCACCAAGCCGGTGCTGATCGGCGAGGTCCAGGGCGACGGCCAGTTCTCGATCGTGTGGCAGACGCCGGGCCTCGTCGTCGGCGACGAGTGGTCCGACTACCTCGACGGCTCCAAGGACCTGATCGCCGATTGGCGCAAGCCCATGTCCTGCGGCAACTTCAACGTGAAGACCGGCAAGTGCATCGGCAGCAAGGGCTCGTAGCCCGCGCCGGGCTCGTAGCCCCCGCCGGGCTCGTAGCCCCCGCCGGGCCCGCGGCCCGCGCCTGACACGGACATCCGGCCTTTCGGCCGGATCCCAGCCCCGGGGTGGGGCGCACGGAGACCTCCTCCGGCCGCCGCGCCGCTCCCGCCGCCCCACCCCGCGGCCCAATCCTTCGGACAGACCCGATGCGCCTCCTCCTGCGGCTTCTCATCGTTCTCGCGGCGACGCTCGTCCCCGCCGCCGCGCAGGCGGACGTCGAGGCGATCCTGTCCCGCTTCACCCTCGACCGGTTCCCGGAGACGCAGAAGGCGATCGAGGATCTCGCCCTTTCCGGCCATCCGCACGCCGCGCCCGTGCTCGAGGCCCTCGCCGACGGCCGCCTCGCCTGGCGCACGGACGACAAGCGCGTCGTCTGGCGCGACGCCGCCGGGACCTGGCGCGCCGCCGCCACCGGCGACGTCCAGCAGGACCTCGCCGCCGGGGCCACCCGCCCGGTGCGCCTCAACAACGCGGTCCGCCGCGCCCTCGATTCCGCCATCGGCAAGCTGACCCTGCTCTCCTCGGACCCGGCAAGGCGCCTCGAGGCCGCCGCCGCCGTGTTCAAGTCCCGCAACGCCGCCGCCCTGCCGAACCTGCGCGCCGCCCTCGACCAGGAGACCGTGCCGCGGGTGAAACGCGTCCTCGAACAGGCCGCCGCCGCCCTCGTCTTCCTCGACGCCGCCGCGCCGGAGGCGGACCGCCTCGCCGCCGTGCCGACGCTCGTCGCCCGCGGCGACGTGGACGCGCAGGCCCTGCTGCGCGCCCTCCCCGCCGACGCGCCGGAGGCTCTCCGGGAGGCGGCCCGGGCCGGCATCGCGACGATCGAGAACAGGCAGGCGCTGATCGGCGCGGCACAGAACGTGTTCTACGGCCTCTCCCTCGGCTCGGTGCTGCTCCTCGCCGCCATCGGCCTCGCCATCACCTTCGGGGTGATGGGCGTGATCAACATGGCGCACGGCGAGATGGTCATGATCGGCGCCTACACGACCTTCGTCGTGCAGGAGGTCATCCGCACCACCGCCCCCTGGCTGTTCGACGGCTCGCTGCTGATCGCCCTTCCTCTCGCCTTCCTGGTCGCCGGCGCCGTCGGGGTCGCGCTCGAGCGCAGCGTCATCCGCTTCCTCTACGGGCGCCCGCTCGAGACGCTGCTCGCCACCTGGGGCGTGTCGCTGATCCTGCAGCAGGCGGTGCGCACGATCTTCGGTCCGACCAACCGGGAGGTCGGCAATCCGAGCTTCATGTCGGGCTCGGTCGACGTGTTCGGCATGGCGCTGACCTGGAACCGCATCTGGATCGTCGCCTTCGCCCTCGCCGTCTTCGCGGTGCTGCTGTTCGTCCTGCGCTTCACCGCCTTCGGGCTGCGCATGCGGGCGGTGGTGCAGAACCGGCGCATGGCCGCCTCCATGGGCATCCGCACCAACCGCATCGACGCGCTCACCTTCGGCCTCGGCTCCGGCATCGCCGGCATCGCCGGGGTGGCCCTGTCGCAGATCGACAACGTCTCGCCCAACCTCGGCCAGGCCTACATCATCGACTCGTTCATGGTCGTGGTGTTCGGCGGCGTCGGCAGCCTGTGGGGGACCCTGGTCGCCGCGCTCACGCTGGGCGTCGCCAACAAGTTCCTCGAGCCCTTCGCCGGCGCGGTGCTCGCCAAGATCCTGGTGCTCGTCTTCATCATCCTGTTCATCCAGAAGCGCCCGCGCGGGCTGTTCGCCCTCAAGGGCCGGGCGGTGGAAGCGTGACCCGCCGGCCCATCCTCCTCACCCTCCTCGACGGGCAGGGCCGCGTCTTCGTCGGCCTGATGCTGGCGATCGCCGTGCTCGTGCCGGCGCTCAACCTGCTCGTGCCGCCGGGCTCGCCCTTCCACGTGCCGAACCACGTGGTCGTGCTCGTCGGCAAGTGGCTCACCTACGCGCTCCTCGCCATCGCGCTCGACCTCGTCTGGGGCTATTGCGGCATCCTCTCGCTCGGCCACGGCGCCTTCTTCGCCCTCGGCGGCTACGCGATGGGCATGTACCTCATGCGCCAGATCGGCCCGCGCGGCGTCTACGGCCATCCGGTCCTGCCGGACTTCATGGTGTTCCTGAACTGGAAGGAGCTGCCCCTGCACTGGTGGGGCTTCGATTTCTTCCCCTACGCCGCCGTGATGGTCCTGCTCGCCCCGGGCGCCCTCGCCTTCGCGCTCGGCTGGTTCGCCTTCCGCTCGCGGGTGACCGGGGTCTACCTGTCGATCATCACCCAGGCGATGAC